>JBJTNR010000137.1:0-7104 GCA_046074145.1 Rhodoluna sp. | reverse complement strand
TTGGTGATTTAACTCTGCTTCACGACGTGGGTTCGCTGGTAATCGATAAACGCGACGGCGAATTGAATCTGCAAATCATCGTCGGAAACGATAACGGCGGAACAATTTTTTCTGGTCTCGAAATGGCATCAACGCTTGACGATTCGAGTTTTGAACGTCTATTTCGCACTCCGCAAAATGTTGATCTGTGGCACCTAGCCCAAAGCTACGGCTGGGATTACGCGAGAGTTGAAACTCTTGGCGAACTGGATGATGCACTTGCCAAAACTGGACGAGTGCTGATTGATGTTCGCTTAGAAAACTAAGCCAGAGCTTCGCGAATCGGGCGAAACTTTAATTCGGTTTCGGCAAGTTCTGCTTCGGGTTCGGAGCCAGCAACAATTCCACATCCGGCGAAAGCACGAATGCTTGTTCCGTCGATTTGTGCACCGCGCAATGCAATTGCCCATTCCCCGTCGCCGTCAGAACCTAGCCAACCTACTGGTCCGGCGTAGCGACCTCGGTCGGTTTGCTCCAATTTTTCAATTTCAACTTTCGCAACTTCGGTTGGAGTACCGGCGACCGCGGCGGTTGGGTGCAATGATGCCGCGAGATCGATGACGCTGGAATCTTCACGAAGAACCCCATAGACATCGCTGGCAAGATGCCAAAGATTTGGAAGCGCAAGGCTAAATGGTTTCGGGTCAGCATCGACGTGGGTGCAAAACGGCTCAAGAGATTTCACTAGCGAGTCAACCGCGAAGGCATGTTCGGCAGAATTTTTTGCAGATTCCGCAAGCGCTGTCGAAATTGCGTGATCGACTCCGGGGTCGGTTCCGCGACCCGCTGTTCCGGCAAGCACACGTGCAGAAACTTGAGAATGTGAAACTCGCACCAATAGTTCAGGTGAGGCACCAAACATTCCATCAACCGAGTAGACCCAACAGGTTGGGTAATTTTTTGCGAGTGATTTGAGTGCGTTTCGCAAATCAAAAACTTCGTCTACTTCAGCTTCGATGTCACGTGCCAGAACAATTTTTTCGAACTTTGCTGCAGCGATTTCCTCAATTGCTTTTGCGACCAGTGTTTTAAATTGCGCGGGTGAGACCTTGCCATTATTGAATTGAACTCCGGCTTCGGTCTGGTATTCGACCGGGTTATCCCAAAAGTTTTCAACATCTAAGATTTCGGCAGTTCTGCTTTCAGAAATTGTGGTTAACCAAACGCGACCATCTCGCGAACCCAAAATAATTTCCGGCACGATCAAAGAGCTAGCAAATTTACTTGAATCTGAAAACGCGAATGTGCCAAATGCCACAAGGCCGGTGCCAGGTAGCTGCAGCGAGTCCTGAATTTCGGCTTGGGAAATCAGTTGTTTCCAACGATTTGAAAGCTCCTGAATGCGGTTACTCGGAGCCCGACTCTCTATTCGAGCCGCCTCACCCCATCCGACGATTCCATCGCCGCCACGAATAAAGGCGGTCGGTTTAGCCGGCAGATGCTCTAGCAGGCTAAATTGTGCGGGATTAAGTTCGCGAGTGGCGACATAGAGTTTCATCGCGCCACCTTGCCTTACTGAGTATTCGCTGTGAACCGTTCGGGCTTTATTTATTTGCCTAATGCCCAAAGGTAACCTGAAATGGAACCTCAAAAAGCCTAAACCCGTTAGGGGCCTAAATGATTCGCAAGAGTGCGTATGCCGCGTTTATCGCAGCACTCGCGCTTATTCTCATGGGTTCGTTTGGGACATCCGCATCGTTCGCCGACGATAAAAACGACGAGACAGGTGTTGTGAAAATCACTTCGGATTCTTCAGGCGAATCCGATGAAGGCGATGAGGCCGAAGAGGCAGATTCCGAAGATGAATCCGACGAATCACCTGAACACCAAGATTCAGAGATAGAAAAAAAGCACAAAGAACTTGATGACATGTACGGCAAGCAGCCGTCACTAACTGTTCCACCACTAGTGATACGCCCATACCGTGATTCAGACGATAAAAACGGAATCGATGACGGCGACGATGGAATTGGCACAAACAGCGTTAACGGTTCGGGAGGTGCGCTTGGATCAAATTCAGTTCTGCCTGGCGGACTTTCAAGTGCCGGCCTTAATTTCATCGCAATAAGCCCGCGCGATTATCGCTACGCATTTGGCGGGGGAATTTCCCCAGGAACTCCGGTCAACCCTGAGGAAAACTCACCGATCACGATTCAGCAAATTAGTTTTGATCAATCCACCCCAGCCGAGGTATTTTTGCAAGCGTCACAGGTCGGGTTGTATGTGATGGGTGCCGGTGCGGTTGCGCTTGGCGTTTTAGCCGGAGCAAGCATAATTCGACGCAAGTAGACTTGCTCGAGTGAGCAAAGCAAATCTCGACAAAAAGCCAGCCGAAGTGGCTGCGATGTTCGATGAGGTTGCCGCAACTTATGACAAAACCAACAGCCTTCTCTCATTTGGCCAAGATGCTCGCTGGCGCAAAATTGTGCGCAAAAACCTGAACCCAAAATCAGGACAGAAAATTTTAGATTTGGCTGCGGGTACTGGAGCCTCATCTGCGGCTTTTGCGCTACCTGGAGTAAAAGTTGTTGCAGGAGATTTTTCCGAGGGAATGCTTGCTGTAGGTCGAGTGCGACATCCAGAAATTGAATTTGTTTTTGCCGATGCGACGGCTTTGCCGTTTGCCGACGGGGAATTTGATACAGTCACAATCTCGTTCGGGCTGCGCAACGTAGTCGATGTGGAAAAAGCATTAATGGAAATGCATCGAGTAACGAAGCCTGGCGGATCGATCGTAATCTGTGAATTTTCCAAAGTCACATCGCCAGTCCTTAAGCCTCTCTATGAGTTTTATTTGAAATTCATCTTGCCTACTTTTTCCCGCTTGTTTGCAAAGAATCACCAAGCCTACGGTTACCTCTCTGAATCGATCATGGCCTGGCCAAGCCAAATTGCACTCGCAAAAATGATTAGCGATGCAGGCTATAAAGATGTTTCTTTCAGCAACTTAACTTTTGGCGTGGTCGCTATTCATCAAGGTATAAAAGCGGCGATTGCCTAATGAATTCACTGCCAAGACAACTTCGAAAAGTTACCGACAGGTCGCTACTCAATGCCATCGAAACTGGGCTTGACCTAGTTGAAGCTGAATTAAAAGTTGCCACAACTTATGCAGACAAGACAGCTGGAAAATCTGCTCGTCATTTGATCGAAGCCGGCGGCAAACGTATTCGACCAACACTTCTGCTATTGACCGCGCAGCTTGGCGACGCAAAGCGCAAAGATGTGATCGATGCAGCGGCTGTTGTGGAGCTAACGCACCTCGGCACTTTGTATCACGATGATGTCATGGATGAAGCGCCAACCAGACGCGGCGTTCCAACCGCGCAAGTGGTTTGGGGTAACTCGGTTGCAATTCTCACCGGAGATTTACTTTTTGCCGCAGCTTCGAAAGCCGGGGCAAGCCTTGGTCAAAAAGCAATGCAGCTTCAGGCAGAAACCTTCGAGCGACTTTGTCTTGGGCAACTGCATGAAACCGTTGGCCCGAGTAGCGAAGAAGAATCAATTAATCACTACATTCAAGTTCTTGCCGACAAAACTGGCTCACTAATTGCCGCATCTGCGGTTCTTGGTGTGATCACCTCGGGTGCAAATGAAAAACTAATTGAACCTTTAAGAAAATATGGAGAAAGCATTGGTGTCGCTTTCCAGCTAATCGACGACGTCATTGATATTTCTGAGGCAGGTCCTTCTGGAAAAACTCCTGGAACAGATTTGCGTGCCGGAGTACCTACCCTGCCAACACTTTTGTTGCGTAAAGCTGCAGCTGAAGGCGATGCCGAAGCACAGGAACTGATCGAACTAATCGATGGCGGTCTGGAAAAAGATGAAGACCTAGAAATAGCCCTAAAAGGTCTTAGGAATCATAAAGTCGCTGCAGAAGCGTACGAAGAAGCAAAGCGTTGGGCTGATTTGGCTATTTCAGAGCTAAATTTACTGCCCGATGGTTCCGTTAAATCCGCGTTAGAGCAGTTTGCCATCGCAGTTGTAGAAAGAAATAACTAGTGGCAATGACTAAGAAGCGTGCCAATGAGGCACGGAATGCAATCACTGCAATTTTCTTTATTCAAGGAATTGTTGGAGTAACTCAAATTCCTCGAATTCCAGAATTAATCGATCAAGTCGGTGCTGACTTCGGAGTTTGGGGTCTAATTAGCGGCTTGGCTGGGCTGGGCGGCATGCTTGGGCTTTTGCTAACCGCGCCGCTGATTGCGAAATTTGGAACGCGCAATGTAACAATCGTTGGTGGAGTTGGCCAGGCACTCACAGTTACCGCCCTGATCTTTGCGCATGATCCTTTCACTTATTTGATGTTCACGGCGATTGGCGCGTTAAGCGGAAGCACGTTGAATATTGGCATCAATTCCCAGTCTGTAGCTCTGCAGAAAGCCATGAACCGGGTAATAATTGGGCGCTTTCACGCTGCCTGGAGCATTGGTGCAACAATTTCCGCGGTTCTAAGCGGAATCTTGGCCACCTTTATGCCACTTTGGTTGCACCTGATACTCATACCTGGACTCGGTGCAATTGCTCTGATTATTTTTGGTCGCGGTTTACTTCTTTCATCGGAAGATGGGCACGGATCAGGTTCAACAACGGCCAAAAAAGTTTCGTTCTTCAAGATTCCGGGTCAGGTATGGATTCTTGCCGGTGGACTTTTCACTGGCGTGTTCGGTGAACTAGCGATGATGGACTGGTCAGCGGTTTTCTCAAAGACAGTAATGCAGCTCGATGCAGGTCGGGGAGCAATACCGTACGCGGCTTTTTCTGCCGCAATGATAATCGGCCGAATGTCAGTTAATAAATTAGGAAATAAGTGGCACATTAGCTCGGTTGCGCGAGTGTCAGCAATATTGGCTGCGCTTTCCACAGCCGCCGGTGTCGCTTTGGGATCTGCGCTTGCCAGCAGCGATCAAAGTTTGGCACTTGTGGTCGTTGTAGTTTTCTTCTTCTTAGCCGGACTAGGAGCCGCACCAATGGTTCCGTCTTTCTTTAGTGCCGCGGGTTATGTAAAAGGTTTGAATACTGCGCAAGTTTTAGCTCGCATGAGTTTTGTAAACTCAATTGCTGTCATGGGCGCCAAATATGTAATGGGTGCTTTGGCACTGCACGTCGGGGTTGGCCAGGCGTTTATTTTTCCAGTCTGCACATTCATAGTCGCTGGCTTATTGGCTGGAATTGTAGCTAAACGCGCGAAGGCAAGCGAGACATTAAATGCCGCTTTCCCGGTGACCGGCGCAATGGGAATTATTGACGAGGACTAGGGCCTACCTAAAGTTAGTACCCCGTTTATGTTTACAAATTTCTACCTGAAATTTGTAAATTGCACATCGACATCTAGGTTGCTGCCCTTTAGCAGTGCCATGGTGTCTTGCAGGTCATCGCGGCTTTTGCTTTGCACACGAAGTTCGTCACCCTGAATCTGAACCTTTACGCTCTTCGGGCCCTCTTCACGGATAATCTTAGAAATCTTCTTAGCGTTCTCTTGGTCGATGCCGTTTTTTAATTCGCCTTCGATACGGAATTCTTTGCCCGAAGGAAAAGGCTTGCCATCGACAAAACTCTTAAGCGAAATCCCGTGCTTAACTAGTTTTGACTGAAAGACATCAAGGACAGCTTTGACGCGTTCTTCGCTGGCTGCCTTCATCAGAATTTTTTCACCGCTCCAGTCGATCTCAGCGCCTACACCTTTAAAGTCGTAGCGCGACTCGATTTCTTTTTGAGCTTGCATTAGAGCGTTATTCGCTTCTTGCTTGTCTACTTTGCTTACGATGTCGAATGTTGAATCAGCCATGTCGATAGTTTAGCGAGCGCTGCCCGCAGGTCGCGCAGTACTCGACCTAATAAGCAATTCGACATCCCATTCGATGTCTTGCTCAATGTTTACGTGGCTTTCCAGATTCGGATCAGCCAGCACCTCGAGTAAAACTTCGGAAGCCTTGGCCGCTTGCGAGCGAACGTTTTGATTAATTGTAGTTAGGCCAAAAAATTCCGACAGGTCATGGTTGTCGATGCCGATCACCGAAATATCTTGTGGCACTCGCAAGCCCAAATCCTTCGCCGCCAAGATTGCACCAAAAGCCATCTCGTCGGAATTACAAAAAATTGCCGTTGGAGAATTCTTTGGATCACCCAACATCTGCTTAGCAACTTGGTAAGCGCCGAGGGCGGTGTAGTCGGTTTCACCCAACCACTTTTTCATCGGCTCGAGTCCAGCTTCGTGCAAAGCGTCGAGGTAGCCTTCGCGACGCTTATTTGCTTGATTGAATTCTTTATCTGAACCGGTGTAGCCACTGATGTTGGCAACGCGAGTATGCCCAAGTGAAAGCAAGTGCTCGGTGGCTAGGCGACCGGCGTGAGTGTCATCCATGGCTAGGCTTCGCGCCCCGGTAACTTGACCACCAATTGCCATGATTGGTTTTTTAACTCGGTTCAAATATGCGAGCTCTTCTTCACTCGGGTGAACCGCCACGGTCAAAACCGCATCGACGCGTTTGCGCAATAGCAGATCGGAGAAGATTCGTGATCGCTGTTCCTCGCCACCACTTAGGTTGTACAGAGTTAAGTCATAACCGCTTGCAATCAGAGTGGATTCAATCGCCTCAAGAGTTGCCGCAAAAAACCAGCGGTCAACAAATGGCATAACCACTCCGATGTTTCGATTGCGACCGGTTGCAAGAGTGTATGCGCTCGATGAAACCGAGTAGTCGAGGGCGGCTGCGGCATCTTCAACTTTTTTTCGTGCTGCCGGTGAAACATTTTCTTTACCACTCAGCGCGCGCGAAACTGTGGCGGTGGAAACCCCCGCAAGTTTTGCTACGTCTTCAATGCCGGCCATGAAAAATCCTGTAAAAGGTGAGTGAGAATGTAAATCTTTTACACAGATTAGGCGTAAATGGCCAAGGAGGCCAATGCTTTTTACATGACTGAGTTTTCATGCCCGGCTTTATTGGGCTAAACTTGCCAAGCGCCTCGATTGGCGCGAACTGGCTAGTTACCCAAGCGGCCAAAGGGATCTGACTGTAAATCAGCCGGCTCAGCCTTCGGGGGTTCGAATCCCTCACT
>JBJTNR010000136.1:0-7988 GCA_046074145.1 Rhodoluna sp. | reverse complement strand
CGCGTGCGGGTCGCGAGTGCCGCCCAAGTCCCGGCGCCGAGGTTGAGTGAGCTCGCGGCTTCTGCGATTGTCGAGCAGCGCTGGGTTCCGGTTGAGCGGGTGGGTGTCTACGTGCCCGGCGGAAAAGCCATCTACCCGTCGAGTGTCGTGATGAATGTCGTTCCAGCTCAGGTAGCCGGCGTAAAAAATATTGCTATTGCAACACCTCCGCAAAAAAACGGCCGCCCACACCCGACTGTATTGGCGACGGCGGGATTGCTTGGTATCGAAAATGTTTTTTGCATGGGTGGGGCAGCAGCGGTCGCTGCATTTGCCTACGGAATTAATGAAATTGACCTAAAGCCTGTCAGCTTGGTAACCGGTCCTGGCAATATTTATGTCGCCGCCGCCAAACGTGCGCTGCGCGGTGTGATTGGCATCGACGCCGAGGCGGGCACCACCGAGATTTTGGTTTTAGCGGATGATTCGGCTAATGCTCGATTGATCGCATTTGACTTGGTGAGCCAAGCCGAACACGATGAGGCGGCTGCGAGTGTTTTGGTTACTTATTCCGCCGAACTTGCCAATGCGGTCAACAATGAGATCGCCTCGATTGCATCCGCTACCGAACACGCAGACAGGGTCGCCAAGGCTCTAACGGGGCAGCAGTCTGCAATTGTGTTGGTGGATGACCTGGCGGCCGCTATCGATTTTGCTAACCATTACGCGACCGAGCACCTTGAGCTGCACACGAGCAGCAACGAAAAAGCCTTGCTGCAGATTTCAAACGCCGGTGCGGTTTTCATGGGAGAGTACTCACCGGTTAGCCTGGGTGACTATTTAGCCGGCTCATCGCATGTTTTGCCCACCGGTGGCCAAGCCAAGTTCGGGTCAGGCCTTGGCGTGCACAGTTTTCTGCGTGCCCAGCAGGTTATCGACTACGACAAAACCGGCCTTCAGGCTGTGGCAGGGCAAATAGCGACCTTTGCCGATGCTGAGGGTTTACCTGCCCACGGTGAGGCCGTTCAAGCCAGATTCAAGTGAAAATCGGGCGACACGCCGAATACTCAGGAAACTTGCATAAATTGCCACTTAACCACAAGATATAGGGGCTACGAACAGAAAACTGTCCACATCTTGTGTTTAAATGTACACAAAATGTGGATAAATCACTGGAAACAGGGGTTTTAGGGGGATTTCGGCGGGCGATTCATTGATTTTCAGGGGAGGGTAAACGCGTCATGCATTGTCCGTTTTGCCGTTTCCCGGATTCACGAGTTACCGATTCCAGAACATCCGACGACGGTTCATCGATTCGTCGCCGACGTCAATGCCCGGAATGCAATGCACGTTTCACGACAACTGAAACTGCATCGCTAACCGTGGTCAAGCGCTCTGGTGTAACTCAACCTTTTAGTCGCGAAAAAATCGTCAATGGCGTGCGTAAAGCATGCCAGGGCCGACCTGTTTCCGACGCCGATCTCGCCGTTTTGGCACAAGAGGTCGAAGAGGCAGTGAGATCAACCGGTGTCGCACAGATAGAAGCTAATGAAATAGGTTTGGCGATTCTCGAACCATTGAGAAAGCTCGATGAAGTTGCATTCATGCGCTACGCGAGTGTTTACCAAGGATGGGAATCGCTCGAAGATTTCGAAGCAGCAATAAACGTTCTACGTGCGAGTCACGAAGACAGCAAAATTTAAAACTTTACGATTCAAACTCAAAGATTCGAAGAAGAAACTAACAAGGAAAGGCAAAGCAGTGACCGACACCACAGCTTTCACTCACAACACCGGCACCGGGCGCGGTATGACCATTAATCGCATTTACACCACCGAGGGAGTGCACCCGTATGACCAGGTGAGCTGGGAATATCGCGACGTAGTTCAGACCAACTGGCAAACCGGCGAAACCATCTTCGAACAGCGCGGAGCCGAGTTCCCAGAATTCTGGAGCATCAACGCAAGCACAATCGTCACCACCAAGTATTTCCGTGGTGCGGTTGGCACTCCGGAGCGCGAGTACAGCCTTCGTCAATTGATCAATCGTGTAGTTCTTACCTACACCGAGGCTGGTCGTCAGCACGGTTACTTTGCAACCGAAGAAGACGCAACCATCTTCGAACACGAACTTACCTATATGTTGCTAAACCAAATCTTCAGCTTTAACTCGCCGGTTTGGTTCAACGTCGGTACTAAGAGTCCTCAGCAAGTGTCGGCTTGCTTCATCTTGTCGGTCGACGACACCATGGATTCAATTCTTAACTGGTACCGCGAAGAGGGAATGATCTTTAAGGGCGGCTCTGGAGCCGGTCTAAACCTTTCTCGTATTCGTTCGTCAAAAGAATTGCTTAAGAATTCTGGTGGCTCAGCTTCTGGACCAGTTTCGTTCATGCGTGGCGCAGATGCATCTGCAGGAACAATCAAGTCTGGTGGCGCCACTCGTCGCGCGGCAAAGATGGTTGTGCTTGACGTTGATCACCCTGACATCGAAGAATTCGTTGAGACCAAGGCACGTGAAGAAGGAAAGATTCGTGTTCTTCGCGACGCTGGATACAACATGGAGCTTGGTGGCAAGGACATCAACTCTGTTCAGTACCAAAACGCAAACAACTCAGTTCGCGTAAACGCAGAATTCATGCACGCCGTTGAAAACGGAAGCAAGTTTGGTTTGCGTGCACGTACCACCGGTGAAGTAATCGAAGAAGTCGATGCACGTGAGCTTTTTGCCAAGATCGCTGATGCGGCTTGGGAATGTGCCGACCCTGGTATTCAGTACGACGACATCATCAACGACTGGCACACCACTCCAGAGTCAGGTCGCATCACCGCATCGAACCCTTGTTCTGAGTACATGCACTTGGATAACTCGAGCTGTAACTTGGCATCGTTGAACCTGCTTAAGTTCCTAAAGCCAGACGGTTCATTCGACAGCGAGACATTCATCAAGGCGAATGAATTAATTTTCACAGCCATGGATATTTCAATTTGTTTCGCAGACTTCCCAACCGAAGCTATTGGTGACACCACTCGTGCATACCGTCAGCTCGGAATCGGGTATGCAAACCTTGGTGCCTTGCTAATGGCCATCGGAGTTCCTTACGACAGCGAAGAAGGATTTGCACTTGCTGCTGCAATCACCTCGCTGATGACCGGTACTGCTTACCGTCGTTCGGCTGAACTCGCTGGCGTTGTCGGTGCTTACGCGGGATTTGCAAAGAACAAGTCTGGTCACGAGCGCATCATGCACAAGCACGAAGCCGCTAGCCACTTGATTCGTTCGGCAAGCGAAATCGATCGCTCGGTCATCGAAGCTGCAAACTCACAGTGGGCACTGAACACCGAAATTGGTTCACGCAACGGCTGGAGAAACTCACAGGCTTCGTTGCTAGCTCCAACCGGAACCATCGGATTCATGATGGACTGTGACACGACTGGAATCGAACCGGACTTCTCGTTGGTTAAGTACAAGAAGCTTTCAACCGGTGGTTCGATGCAGATCGTTAACCAAACCATTCCATTCGCGTTGCACCGCCTTGGTTACTCTCAAGAGACCATTGAGGCAATCGTCGATCACATCTCAACGAACGGTCACGTAGTAGACGCTCCTGGTCTAAAGCCTGAGCACTACGCAATCTTTGACACCGCTGTTGGTATCCGTGCGATCGTGCCAATGGGCCACGTTCGCATGATGGCGGCAGTTCAGCCGTTCCTTTCGGGCGCGATTTCAAAGACCGTGAACATGCCAGAAACCGCAACTCGCGAAGAAATTGCAGATGTTTACTTCCAGGGATGGAAGCTTGGCCTAAAGGCTTTGGCTATCTACCGCGACAACTGCAAGGTTGGTCAGCCGCTTTCTGATGCAAAGGCAAAAACCGAAACTAAGTCGACCGAAACCGCTGCTGCGGTTCCAATGTCGCACCCAGTTCGCAAGCGTCTACCAAAGTCACGCCCATCGTCAACCACTTCGTTCACCGTTGGCGGGGCAGAGGGTTACATGACCGCAGGTTCATACCCTGACGGCGGACTCGGTGAAGTGTTCTTGAAGCTTGGTAAGCAGGGATCAACTCTTGCCGGTGTCATGGATGCGTTCTCAATCGCTGTTTCGATTGGTCTGCAGTACGGCGTTCCGCTAGAGACCTTCGTACAGAAGTTCACTAACGTTTCATTCGAACCAGCAGGTTTGACCGACGACGCAGACATTCGCATGGCTAAGTCGCTCATGGACTACATCTTCCGTCGTCTAGCTCTTGACTACTTGCCTTACGACACTCGTAGCTACCTTGGAATTCAAACTGCCGCTGAGCGTTCGGCAGCACTTGACGCCAATAGCGCATACGGTGCGGTTGCCGAGGTTTCGTCAACTGCTACGGCTGCTGTAGACGAAGCATTGTCAAACGTTGCTGAGGCCGTCGCAGAAGTAGTTGCTGCTCCGGTTGCTGTCGAGGCAGTAAAGATCACCACCAAGAAGGAAGCGCACTCATCTGCTGAGTTGTTCGAACTTCTACAGGGAACCGAATCAGATGCACCACTTTGCTTCAACTGTGGAATCAAGATGCGTCCGTCTGGCTCGTGCCACGTTTGTGAAGGTTGTGGCTCAACTTCTGGTTGCAGCTAAACATCACTTCATTGCAAAACTCCGAGGGGGTCAGCTGCCTAGAGCGCTGGCCCTTTTGGTATTAAATTGAAAAAGATATCGAGGTAGCGTTAACCGTGCTTTACCGGCTAGTTTTCAAAATGATTTTCGCTCGCATGGATGCGGAGGTCGCACACCATTTCGTGATGCGATGCATTCGACTCGCAGGGATCTTGGGTTTAACTCGTGCATTGAAATTAAAACCCCGCGGTAAAGCAGCGGTGCAAGCATTTGGGGTTCACTTCGACGCACCATTCGGATTAGCAGCTGGGTTCGATAAAAACGCTGTCGCGGTTAAAGCTCTAGGTGAAATTGGTTTTTCACACGTTGAGATCGGAACAGTGACGGCATTGCCGCAACCAGGCAACGACAAGCCCCGACTGTTTCGCTTAATTGCGGATCGCGCCCTAATCAATCGAATGGGTTTCAATAACGATGGGGCAGAAGTTGTCGCCAAAAGGCTTGCCGACTTGCGTTCTAAGCAAGGCGGAAAGCTTCCGGTGATCGGAGTCAATATCGGCAAATCCCGTGCAGTCGAGGTTGAAGACGCCGAAGCGGACTATCGAACCAGCGCGAAATTGCTGGCCCCGCATGCCGACTATTTGGTGGTAAACGTTTCATCGCCTAATACCCCAGGACTACGTTCGTTGCAATCCGTAGAAGCACTTGAGCCAATTTTGAATGCCGTTACCGAGGTGGCTCAGGGCAAACCTGTTTTGGTGAAAATAGCACCCGACTTGGCTAACGAAGATATCTCCGCGGTTGCTGATTTGGTAATAGATCTGAAATTGGCCGGTGTAATCGCAACGAACACCACGCTTTCGCGTGAAAATCTACGAACCGATAAATCGATCATTGAACGCGCTGGCTCCGGGGGATTATCTGGAGCACCGCTTAAGGCAAGATCGCTAGAGGTTCTTCGTTTGCTGCACGCAAGAATGAATCATCGCGCAGCAATTATTTCGGTCGGTGGAATTGAAACGGCGACCGAAGCGGCAGAGCGCATCGCGAATGGTGCAACGTTAGTTCAGGGCTACACCGGATGGATTTATCACGGCCCTCTGTGGGCACGCAAAATTAATCGCGGTTTAAGTCGCTAATAACTACGCAGAGACCTTGGTGCCGCGCTTTACTTGAGGCTTTGGCAGACGCATTGGACGCATTTGGACTGAACGCATCAGCGCGTACCATTTGATTCCGTTTTCGACCTTGCTAGCGCCGTATTTAGCAGCCAACTGCTTAGTCGCGCTACGACCCAGCACGTATCCGTTAACTCCTACGGCAATAAACAATGTCCACATGGTGAGCAGGGTAGCCAACTGCACCACGTATGAGTCAATTGCTGAAAGCAAAATCACAACCATTAATGCTGGCATAACCATTTCACCTGCGGTGAATTTTGAATCGACGTAGTCACGAACGAAACGCTTTTGTGCACCACGATCGCGCGCGTTTAGGTACTTCTCTTCACCATTAGCCATACCAATTCGAGCCTTGTTTCTCTCTGCACGAATAGCTAAGCGTTCTGCCTTTTTAGCTTCTGGAGTTTTTGCACCAACTAGAGGGCGAACATTGGCCTTTTCTTGTTGCTTGCGCTTAGGAGTTGGTCGGCCTTTGCCTTTGTTGGTTTCTTGTTCGGTCATCTGATTCCTATTTCTTGCGGCTGGAACTTATAGATTACTCTCATGGCACATAGCTCAGAAGCAACCCAAATAAGACAGCACGTCGCGAATAAATTTCCACAATTCCTTGAAACTTTAAAATCCCTAGCTCGAATTCCCGGCATTGCCTGGGAAGCTTTCGATGCTGCCGAGCTCGACAAAAGTGCCGAAGCTGTTGCCGCATTACTGCGCGCTACCGAGGTTTTTGATTCGGTAGAAATTAAGCGTGCCAAAAATGGAGCGCAGATTGGCGCACCGGCTGTGCTTGCAAGGCGCGCAGCAAAAAATTCCGCGCCTACGATTCTGCTGTATGCGCATCACGATGTGCAGCCACCTGGAAATTCTGAAGAATGGCTTACCGAACCATTCGAACCGATAGAAAAAGATGGACGACTCTTTGGTCGCGGTGCCGCCGATGACAAGGCGGGAATTGTTGCTCACCTTGCCGCGCTCGACGTGCTCAAAAATTTCGCTAGTGAAGATTTTGATTTGGGTCTTGCGGTGTTTATTGAGGGCGAAGAGGAAGCCGGCTCACCAACTTTCAGAAATTTTCTTGAAGACAATAAATCCTCTCTGCAAGCCGATGTCATCATTGTCGCCGATTCCGGAAACTGGTCTTTGGATACGCCGGCTCTAACCACAACACTTCGGGGTTTAGTTTCACAAGTTATAGAAGTTCGAACCTTGGATCACGCCTTGCATTCCGGAATGTATGGCGGCGCTGTGCCCGATGCGATGCTGGCAACGATTAAATTACTCGCGACATTGCACGATGAAAAGGGAAATGTTGCGGTTGATGGCTTGCTTTCAACAAGGGCAGCCGAACTCGATTATTCAGAGAATGATCTGAGACGCGATTCGGGATTGCTAGCTAATCCAATTGGCGATGGAAGTATTTTGGAGCGCATCTGGACTAAGCCGGCGATTACCGTCATCGGAATCGATGGGCAAACCGTTGCCCTTAGTTCCAACACAATGTTGCCTTCAGTAAAGTCAAAAATCAGTATGCGCATTGCTCCCGGACAAGAACCAGAAGCAGCACTGCAGGCTTTGCGTGCGCACCTAGAGAAACACTTACCGTTCGGAGCGCAACTTAGTTACGGCGATATTGAACTCGGTAAACCATTCGCCTCGGATGATTCCGGTTGGGCCAAGACAGCTTACGAAAGCGCGCTTTCTGACGCTTGGGAAAACGCATCCGTGAATATTGGAATTGGTGGTTCGATACCGTTCATCGCCGATTTGACCGAAGTCTTTCCTGGCGCCCAAATTTTGGTGACCGGAGTAGAAGACCCAGACAGCCGCGCCCACAGCCCGAACGAATCTGTGCATCTAAAGAGTCTCGAAAAAGCGATGGTTGCCGAAGGACTTTTCCTTTTGGCCGGGAATGCCAAACGTTAGTCGCAAGTTAGAATTAGTGCAGCAACAGGAGAGGAACCAAATGACTCAGACACTAGAAAATGGCGTTCAGCTAACCAGTCAGGCTCAAGACAAGGTCAAGACCTTGATTGCCGCTGAGGGGCGCGACGATCTTCGCCTTCGAGTTGCAGTTCAGCCTGGCGGTTGCTCTGGTTTGATTTACCAGCTCTATTTTGATGAGGTTCTCGCCGAAGACGACAAAGTTCAAGACTTCGATGGGGTAGAGGTTGTCATCGACAAGATGAGTATTCCTTACCTCGAAGGGGCTTCGATTGACTTCGAAGACACCATTCA
>JBJTNR010000135.1:0-4441 GCA_046074145.1 Rhodoluna sp. | reverse complement strand
TAGGGCCTTGCCAGAGAAATCAATGTTCTCTGCCTGCCACCCTTGTTCGGCAAACCAAACCGAGTTTCGTCCCTCGCCACCGGCTAGGTCAAGGACCTTACCCACGGGGCCGATTTTTTGAATGAGCGGTTGGCAATATTCTTTTACGAAACGATTTACATCTTTGGTGTAAATGAAATTATCAACGTCGTACTTGGCGTCCCAGTATGACGAGTCAATCATTTTTTTACTTAATGATGCTTAGGCCGGTTGAGGCGGCTGCATCTTCTAGCCCGCCGCCATTTACTAGCTCACCTGTGAAGCCCAAATCTGCCATGATCACGATTGCCTGACCTGAGCGATTACCTGAACGGCAGTGCACAACGTAATCTGCACTCTTGTCTAGCTCAACAACCTTGTCTTGGAAGTCATCGGCCATGAAGTCAGCAAACAGTGCGCCTTCAAGGTAGCCTTCTGAAATTTCATCCGGTGTTCTTACATCAAGAATTAGAGCCATGATTTTTGTCCTTTTTTGATTTAGAAATTGGAATTAACCAATGATGTCTATTGCCTTCATGACATCAGCCTTGATTGCCACGCGCACTTCTTCTAGAACAGATGCATCAACCGGTGAATCTACGGTGATAACAGAAAGCGCCTTGCCACCCTTTTGCTGACGAGCAATCTGCATAGCCGCAATGTTGATGTTGGCATCGGCAAAAGCCTTGCCATAAACAGCAACGATTCCCGGGCGGTCTGCATAAACCATAAGCACTAGGTGCTCGGCAAGACCAAGCTCAACGTCGTAGCCATTGATGTTCACAATTTTCTGGTGCAACTTTGGACCAATTACTGTTCCAGAAACCGATGCGCTGGTGCCGTCGGCAAGCGTTGCCTTGATTGTGGTCACGTTGCGATACTCATCAGACTTTGCATCAACGGTTAGCTTCACATCAATGCCGCGCTGTTCTGCCATTAGCGGCGCATTCACGTAAGAAACCTGCTCGGTAACTGCGTTCTGGAAGAAGCCCTTTAGGCCGGCAAGCTTCAGCACTGAAACATCGTGTGCTGCAATCTCGCCGCGCACTTCAACCTCAATCGCGGTGACGGAGCCACCAGAGATACCAAATAGAACCTGACCAAGTTTTTCAATCAGTGAGATGCCTGGCTTTACCGATGCGTCAATATTGCCACCGGCAACGTTAACTGCATCTGGCACCAAATCTCCGGCGAGCGCCAAGCGAACTGACTTAGCAACAGAGATACCCGCCTTCTCTTGGGCTTCATCGGTTGATGCACCAAGGTGTGGAGTAACCAAAATATTTGAAAGACCAAGAAGGGGTGAGCCCTTTGGTGGCTCGTTGACGAAAACGTCTAGTCCGGCACCTGCGATTTGGTTGGTGCTTAGTGCCTTGTATAGAGCATCTTCGTCAATAATTCCACCGCGTGAACAGTTAACAATGCGCAGATTTGGTTTTGCCAATTTGAATTGTGCGGCACCAATCATGCCTGTTGTTTCTGGAGTCTTAGGAATGTGAATTGTAATGAAGTCCGATTGCTGCATGACTTCTTCGAGACTTGCCAACTTAACACCCATTTGTTCCGCGCGTGCCGGAGTCACGTATGGGTCGTATCCGATTAGTTCGACACCGAAGCCGGCAAGGCGTGCTGCGACCAGCGCACCAATGCGGCCGAGGCCAACAATTCCAACAGTTTTTTCGTAAAGTTCGGCACCGGTGAATTGCGAACGTTTCCACTCGCCATTCTTTAGCGAAGCATTGGCATCTGGAATGTGACGAGCTAAACCAAGCATTTGAGCGATGGCTAGTTCGGCGGCAGAAATAACGTTCGAGGTTGGAGCATTGACCACCATGACACCGGCGGTGGTTGCCGCCTTGATGTCCACGTTGTCTAGTCCAACACCGGCACGAGCGATAACTTTTAGCGAAGGTGCCGCAGCAATTGCCTCCGCATCGACCTGGGTCGCAGAGCGAACCAAGATTGCGTTTGCTTTGGCGAGTGCCTTAAGCAAAGCAGCACGATCCGTGCCGTCAACATTTACAACTTCAAAATCTGGCCCTAGGGCTTCGACTGTTGCTGGTGACAGCTCTTCGGCAATTACAACTACAGGTTTGCTCATTTAGCGTGCAGCAACGCCTTCTTCATAGTCATCGTTGTTCTTAATCCATGAGAACAGTTTGCGCAGGGTGCGACCAACCGCTTCGATTGGGTGAGCTTCGCCCTTGGCGCGTAGAGCTAGGAACTCTGGTGCGCCTGCATCCTGGTCAGCAACGAAACGCTTTGCGAAAGTGCCGTCTTGGATGTCGGTTAGAACATCGCGCATGCGCTCTTTAACTTCTGGGCCGATAACGCGTGGGCCAGAAATGTAGTCGCCGTACTCTGCGGTGTCAGAAACTGACCAACGCTGCTTTGCAATTCCACCTTCATACATAAGGTCAACGATTAGCTTCAGTTCGTGCAGAACTTCAAAGTATGCAACCTCAGGCTGGTAACCAGCTTCGGTAAGAGTTTCGAAACCGTACTGAATAAGTTGTGATGCTCCACCACAAAGTACTGCCTGCTCACCGAATAAGTCGGTCTCAGTTTCTTCGGCGAAAGTGGTCTTGATGGTACCGGCACGAGTTCCACCGATTGCCTTCGAATAAGAAAGTGCAAGGTCCATTGCCTTACCGCTTGCATCCTGGTGGATAGCAATAAGGTTTGGAACACCGCGGCCGCCTTCGTACTCACGACGAACCAAGTGACCTGGGCCCTTAGGGGCAACTAGGAATACATCAACACCAGCTGGTGCGGTGATGTAACCGAAACGAATTGCGAAACCGTGACCGAAAACAAGTGCCTTGCCTTCGCTTAGGTTCGGGGCGATGTCTTGGTTGTAAAGATCGCGCTGACGAGGGTCTGGTGCAAGCACGACGATTACGTCTGCCCACTTTGATGCCTCGGCTGGAGTTAGCACCTTTAGACCGGCTGCTTCTGCCTTAGCTTTTGACTTTGATGTTGCAGGAAGACCCACAACTACATCTACGCCCGAGTCCTTCAGGTTAAGTGAGTGTGCGTGACCCTGCGAGCCATAACCAAGAACAGCTACTTTGCGACCCTGAATGATCGAAAGGTCTGCATCCTTGTCGTAAAAGATTTCTGCCACTTTGTTTCTCCTCGTTTTTCTTATTTAGTAAATCTGCGAAGTTATTACTTCAAAACTTTTTCGGTGATCGACTTTGAGCCACGACCCATTGCCAAAACGCCAGATTGAACCAATTCCTTGATGCCGAACGGCTCCAAAACCTTGATGAAGGCCGCGCACTTTGCAGTGTCGCCGGTGACTTCAATGATTAGTGCATCGCTCACAACGTCGATAACGCGTGCACGGAATAAGGTTACTGCCTCGAGCACAGCCGAGCGAGTTGAGGCATCGGTCTTGACCTTAATCAGCATGTGATCACGCTGAACCGCCTGATCGGCCTCGAGTTCAACAATCTTTATCACGTTGACCAGCTTGTTTAGCTGCTTGGTGACCTGTTCGAGCGGGGCACTATCAACACCGACCACGACGGTGATTCGCGAGAGGCCCTCGATTTCGCTGGTGCCCACGGCAAGTGACTCAATGTTGAAATTACGGCGAGCAAATAGACCGGCGACGCGAGTCAATAGACCCGGCTTGTCTTCTACCAAAAGCGAAAGTACGTGCTTTGACATGATTACTCCCCCTCTTCCCAAATCGGTGCGGCATCGCGTGCATATCGAACTTCGTCATTCGAAAGTCCAGATGCAACCATTGGCCACACCATCGAATCGCGACTAACTATGAAGTCGATAACAACCGGGCGATCGTTTGTTTCGTTCGCCAACTTAATTGCCTTGTCGATGTCTTCTTCTTTTTCAACACGAATGCCAAGGCAACCGTAAGCTTCGGCAAGTTTGACGAAGTCTGGAATCATCAATGCGTCGGTTCCGGTGTGAAGATCGGTGTTCGAGTAGCGCTCGTTATAGAAGAGTGTCTGCCACTGACGAACCATTCCAAGCGAAGAGTTGTTAATGATCGCAACCTTGATCGGAATGTTGTTAATTGCGCAGGTGGCAAGTTCCTGGTTGGTCATCTGGAAACATCCGTCTCCGTCGATTGCCCAGACAGTTCGGTCAGGTTGTCCAACCTTTGCGCCCATCGCAGCAGGAACCGAGTAACCCATGGTTCCGGCACCGCCAGAGTTCAACCAAGAATTCGGGCGCTCGTACTTGATAAATTGCGCAGACCACATTTGATGCTGGCCTACACCGGCGGCATAAATTGCTTCTGGCCCAGTCAGTTGACCAATTCGCTCGATTACGTGCTGAGGTGAAAGTTTTCCATCAGACGCTGCAGTGAAACCAAGCGGGTATCGCTTAACTAGATCATCAAGGAACGACCACCATTCGGTTTGATCTGGCTGTCCCTTTTTCAAAA
>JBJTNR010000134.1:0-3094 GCA_046074145.1 Rhodoluna sp. | reverse complement strand
CACAGTGCCGGCACCAGACCAGTCGCGATAACTTGAACCCTTGCGACCCGAGTGGGCTAGTTGGATTGCCGATTTTGCGCCCTGAGTGTGAATGAAGTCATTGATTCGCGCCCACGCGGCAACCTGTGCGAAATTCCAAATTCCTGGGCACCATGGCGAGATTCGACCTTCGGGAACAACGGCAGTCGCCTCAGAAATTATTAATCCCGCGCCGCCTACCGCACGAGAACCCAAGTGAACTAGGTGCCAATCGTTGACCACACCGTCTTGGTTTTCACAAGAGTATTGGCACATCGCGGCAATGAAAATTCGATTCTGAATTTCCAACTCGCGAATTTGTAATTTTTCAAATAACTTGGCGGTCATGGCTATAAGCCTAGGCTTACATGCATGGGAATTCGACGCTTGGCACATTTGCTGGCTTTGATGGTCGCTAATCTCGTCATTGTTTTTTCCCTACTTAACCTCGCACCGATTTTTGATCGAGTCTTTCCGCTAAACGATGTGTTGCTTTATGGTTATTGGCTCGGTCAAATGCATGACGGGTCAGCTATTTTCGGAATTGCGCAGCCTTGGGTTTATCCATATCCGGCGATGTTGCCAATGCTGATTGCTTCTTTTCTCGGCGGGGGATTAGGAATCCTCTCGGGCTGGATCATCATGCTCGCTTTGATTAATTTTTATTTGATCGGAGCCTTGACGAGTTTCGGAACCGGCGCACGTAAAACTTTTGTCGCGGCATGGTTTTGGTTAGGTTCCCTGGCGGCCCTCGGTCCAGTGGCGGTTGGGCGCATCGACACCATCGCGGCCGCGGTGGCCTTCCTTGGCTTGATGGCGTTGGTAGCTGATCGCATAAAGCTCGCCGTCGGCTTGTTTACGTTTGGTGCTTGGATAAAAATCTGGCCGATCGCGCTTGCCGTTGCCAGCTTTGTGACTCAAAAGAAAAAAATCGCCATGACGATAACTATTGCCGCCATGAATCTAGCGATTTTAATTTTGGCTATAGCGCTCGGTGGAAACTCCAATACGCTCTCGTTTTTATTTCAGCAATCTGCTCGAGGTATTCAAATCGAGTCCCCGGTTGCAACCGCATGGTTGTGGCTCGCGAAATTCCGAATTGGCGAAGCCAATCTCTATTTCGATAAAGAAATGCTCACAAATCAGGTTTCCGGTGGGCCAGTCGGCGAAGTTTCGCTGATTATTGGTTTGTTGATGTTTGTTGCTTTAGGCGTAACCGCTTGGTTTGGTTGGCGCGCAATCCAGCGCGGAGAGTCATCAAGCGAAGTCTTTACCCTGGTGGCGCTAACCGGAGTGCTTGACCTAATCGTCTTTAACAAAGTTGGATCACCACAGTTCATGATCTGGCTCGCGGTGCCGATCATCTCCGGGATACTCTACGAAGTTCGTAATTGGAGATTTGCTATCATCGGCAGCTTAGCCATTTGCGCGATTACTCAATTGGTGTACCCAATTTTTTACATAGACCTGATGTCGCTCGGTTATCCAAGTTTGATTTTGCTAACCCTAAGAAATGTGGGGTTGGTAGCCTTTTTGGTTTGGTCGACTAGGCGTCTAGCAAAGCTTTAATCATTGGCGCGAGCTTGATGTCCTCAATCAAGAAGCCATCGTGCCCAAATTCAGATTCGATAACCTGCAATCCGCCACCGATAACTTCGCCACCAATATTTTCTGCTATCAAATTTTGATCTTCGACTGGGAATAGCCTGTCTGAAGAAATTCCAACGATCAAGCTTTTTGCCGTGATGGTGCCGAGAGCCGCCTCTAGCGATTCGCGACCCCGACCAACGTCGTGCGAATTCATTGCTTCGATCAAAGTTATGTAACTGTTCGCGTCGAAGCGACGTGTGAATTTATTTGAATGAAAATCCAGATAAGACTCCACTGCCCAGCGACCGCCACCGCCTAATGGGCTAACACCCGATTGCCAAGAACGGTGGAATCGATCATTTAATTCATTCGGCGATCGGTAATTCAAGATCGCCATGCGTCGAGCCAATGCGAGTCCTTGGTGCGGACCAAATCCAGGTTTTGCGTCGTAATAGTTGCCGTAAGCAAATGCCGGGTCACTCTTGATTGCTTGAATCTGAATTGAGTTCAATGCAATTTGATCTGCGGTGAGAGCAGGTGGCCCGGCAATTATGCCAACTCGTTTTACCTCATCGGGATACATGATTGCCCACTCGAGAGAGTGCATTGCGCCGACCGAACCGCCAAGCACCGCGTGCCATTTTTTAATTCCAAGCAGTTGCGCGAGTGCGCGCTGAGAATTCACCTGATCTCGAATGGTGATGTAAGGAAAGCTCGCACCAAATTCGCGACCATTGGTGTCAAGCGTTGCTGGCCCGGTGGAGCCCTGGCAGCCTCCGAGCATGTTTCCAGCAACCACAAAATATTTATCGGTATCGATTGCTAGCCCTGGCCCGATTACGTGTTTCCACCATCCGTCGGTCGGGTGCTCCTTGGATGCCTCGCCGGCGGCATGCGAGTCACCGGTTAAGCCATGCAGGATCAAAATTGCATTGGTGTGTTCGTGGTCTAACTCGCCCCAAGTTTCAAATGCGATTCGATAATTTGCCAGCACGTGCCCGCTTTCTAACTTGAGATTAGAAAGAGGCGCGAACTGACGATCACCCGCCGGGTCGCCGTCGCGCCAAGCGCCACTAGCCGGAGGGCGGCCAATAAGCTGACGGCTCTGCTCCTCGGTAATGAACTCTGACGGGACTAAGTCTCCGGCTGATGTTTGAAATTCCATTAGGAGTAGAGCCTATCGGCTCACTGTTTTATTTTGCTGCTGAGAATGCGCCATCCAGGTCTGCGATCAAGTCATCAACTGACTCAAGGCCAACTGAAAGTCGAACCAAGCCCGGAGTCACTCCGCTAGTCAACTGTTGCTCTGGAGTTAATTGCGAGTGAGTGGTTGAAGCCGGGTGAATAACTAGCGAACGAACGTCACCGATGTTTGCCACGTGGCTAAACAGTTCCAACGCATCCACAAACTTGGCGCCAGCCTGAACGCCGCCCTTAATTTCGAACGAAACAATTGCTCCAGCACCCTTTGGTGAATATTTCTTTG
>JBJTNR010000133.1:0-4696 GCA_046074145.1 Rhodoluna sp. | reverse complement strand
GTCATAAATGTCGTCAAATTCACGTCCTCTAACAACCATTTTTTGATAGATCGAGTAATACTGCTTAGGGCGACCAGCGACATCGCCTTTTATTTTGGAATCGCGTAAATCTTCTTTTATGGCGTCGATTACATTGTCGATGAACTCTGCACGTTTTGGAGTGCGTTGTTTCACTAGATTTACTATCTCGTCATAGACCTTTGGGTAAAGATATGAGAACGAAATATCTTCAAGTTCCCACTTGATGGTGTTGATACCTAGGCGGTGCGCGAGTGGTGCATAAATTTCAAGCGTTTCCTGAGCTTTCCGCTTTGCTGACTCTTCGGATACGTATTTCCAAGTTCTGGCATTGTGCAACCGATCCGCTAACTTGATGACAAGCACTCGGATGTCTTTAGACATGGCGACGACCATTTTTCTAACCGTCTCAGCTTGAGCGTGGTCGCCGAATTTAACCTTGTCTAATTTAGTGACTCCATCAACGAGCATTGCAACTTCATCGCCGAAATCCCGCTTAAGCATTTCTAGCGTGTAGGACGTGTCTTCCACGGTGTCGTGTAGCAAGGCTGCGGCAAGCGTGGCCGTGCCGATTCCAAGTTCGGCAAGAATCTGCGTTACAGCAAGCGGATGGGTAATGTATGGCTCGCCAGATTTCCTTTTTTGATCACGATGCGCTTCTTCGGCAACCGTGAACGCTCGTTCAATTACGGAGAGATCAGATTTCGGGTGATTGGCTTTCGCTAATCTTAAAATTTCATTCAGTTCAGCGGAATACGGTCCGCTTTTTGCAAAAAAGCGCGGCAGCCTGTTGCGCAGTATGGAGATACTGCCAGTAGGGGTGCTATCGCTCACCGGTTGCCCTTTGTTTGTTTAGAACAGCCTACAAGTGCGCTGAGTTAGCAACAAAGACTACTTGGTTGCCAGAACCCGTTTTTCTGCTTTGCGATATTTGGCTTCACCTTCGCGCAGATGGCTGTATAGCGGTGCCGCAATGAAAATCGTTGAATAGGTTCCAACAATGATTCCAATGAACAGCGCTAGCGCGATGTCGCGCAAGGTTCCTGCTCCAAGCAAAGTCGCTCCGATAAAGAGAATTGAAGCCACGGGCAGTACAGCTACTACCGAAGTATTAATGGAACGCACCAAGGTTTGGTTGATCGCGTAGTTGACTTGTTCTGCGAAAGCAGTAGTTTCACTAAATTCAACTTCAAAGGTATTTTCTCTGATCTTGTCAAACACCACAACTGTGTCATACAGCGAATAACCCAGGATGGTCAAGAAACCAATTACGGCTGCAGGGGTGACTTCGAAACCAAGCGCTCCATAAACACCTGCGGTTATTACAAGGTCATGAACGAGTGCAATAACGGCAGCAACCGACATTTTCAAAGTTCGGAAATAGAGTGCCATGAGCACAGCAGCAAGAGCAATGAAAACAAACAAACCATTCAAGGCTTTGCCCGTGACATCTGCTCCCCAGTTTGCTCCGATAAACGAGCTAGCCACTGAACCGCTTTCAACACCGTATGCCTTGGCTAACGAAACGCGCACCTCTTCGGATTTCACGTCTGTCAATTGCTCGGTTTGTACACGGATTGCATCGGTTCCAACGTTAGAAACCAACGGCTGTGATTCAGGCACAACCTTGTGCACCGCATCGATCGCTAGCTGCTGCGAAGCACTCGCCGCACCAGAAACGCGGAATTCTGAACCACCGCGGAATTCAATTCCGAAATTAAAACCCCCGCGAAAGGTCGGCAACAAGATCGAAAGTAAAACCATAGCCGCTGCGATTGCATAAAAAACTTTACGTTTTCCAACGAAATTGATTGACCGTTTTCCGGTGTAAAGATCGTTACCGAAGTCACTAAATTTCGACATTAGTTGTTCTCCTCGGTGTTGTCGGCTGCCTTACGTTCAGCAATTGTCTGTCGTTTTGCTGCTTCTTTCGATGCTCGAGCCAAACGTCCAGTTGAAAGATTCGACGAAGTTCTGAACTGACCGCGGCCAATGTAGTTGCTAGCGCCAAGTGCCTTCGAATCAAATCCAGACCACGGATGCCCCGAACTGAAGAAATTCGATTTAGCTATCAACTGGAGAATCGGGTGGGTAAATATCATCGCGACACCTAAGTCAACCAAAGTTGTCAGACCGAGGGTAAATGCGAAGCCACGCACGTTTCCAACAGTCAGTAGATAGAGAACTGTAGCGGCGAGCAAGCTAACTCCACCTGAAACAATGATGGTGCGGATAGCGCGCTTCCAGCCTTGCTCGACAGCCGCCGACACAGTGCGACCATCGCGCAATTCGTCACGCACGCGCTCGAAATAAACGATGAATGAGTCTGCTGTAATTCCGATGGACACAATCAAACCAGCCACACCGGCTAACGAGAGTCGATATCCCTGTCGCCAAGAAAGCAGTGTAATTATCAAATAAACAAGAATCGCCGCAACAGTCAGCGAACCGATAGTCACAATCGCAAGGCCGCGATATTGGAAAATCGAATAAATGATTACTAGTAGAAGTCCGATGCCACCAGCTAGAAGTCCGCTCGCAAGTTGTTCAGAACCTAAAGTCGCGGAAATATTCTCTTGACTCTGAACTTCAAAACCAATTGGCAACGATCCGTATTTCAAAGAGTCTGCCAACGCTTTAGATGAATCGCGATCAAACGAACCTGTAATTTGAGCCGAACCGTTTGAAATTACTGCTCGAGTTGAAGGTGCTGTAATCACATATCCATCTAGAGTGACCGCGAATCGATTCTTAGGATCCTTTTGCGGGTAAAGACGTGTGGTTACATCAGAAAATTGCTTGGTACCTTTTGCATCGAACGAAAGATTGACGGCCCAGGTGTTGGTGGAAGCGCCGGTTGAAGTTGTAACCGTGCCGGCTGTCGCATCGGAAATATTCGCACCTTCGATTTCAACAGGACCAAGAACGAATTTCTCGAAACCATTTGTGTCGCAAGTAACCAAAGGAATTTTAGGGTCATCAACTTGGCCTGGCTGCCTGAACGGTTGCGAACAATCAAGGGCGTCAAAGGCATTTTGAATATCGGTTGTTAACCAGTTAACGTCGCTGGCGTCTGTTGGTTTTGCCGTTGGTTTTATGCCCGAACTTGAGCCCTTGGCGTCTGCAACAGCTGTGGTCGATTGAGACGCAACGATCACAGGTCTGAATTCGAGTTTTGCGCTCGAGCGAATCAACTTTAAAGTGTTCTCGTCGGGCGTTCCAGGAATTTCAACAATAATGTTGCTGTTTCCTTGGGTTTTTACCGAAGCTTCGCTTACACCACTTGCGTCAACGCGTTGACGAATAATCTCGACTGCTTGACCCATCTGCTCTTCCGAAACAGTTTCACCGTCTTGTAGCAATGGCGACAGGATAATCTGCGTTCCACCTTGAAGATCTAGTGCCAGTTTTGGCGCCAGGGTCGCTCCGGCATTAGTGAAAGTTCCTGCGGAAATAATTCCAGCTAAACCAATGACAATAACGCCTAACCAAACTAAACGCTTACGAGCACCTTTGGTGACTGCAGATTGTGACACAGAAAATCCTTTTTATTACTTTGTTGAAGCTTTTTTAGCAGCAGGCTTTTTCGCTGGAGTTTTAGAAGCGCTCTTGGCTGCGGCTGGTTTTTTTCCCGCTGGGGTGGTTTTTGCAGTCGCTGCAGACGCCGAAGCATCGATACTGCGAACTGCTGCCTTGACAACGGTCAACTTAGTTCCCGGTGTCGACTCCAAAACCATTCGATCTCCGTCAACGCTCACTACTTTTCCAACAATTCCGCTGTGCAACATGACACTCGCGCCAACCTTGATTGAGGACTGTAGTTCTTGAACCTGCTTTTTGCGCTTTCTCGAATTCATGAACATGAACGCAATCAAAACGGCAAGGGCGACAACTAGAAAAAGATCATTATTCATTGGATGGGGCCTAACCTGAAGGTCTACAAAAATAAGACGCCTAGATAAAGGCGTCTCCAAAATTATAGGTCAAAGAGTCCATCGCCGAGGGCCAGCGGGTATTTGGCTCCTAGGTGTTCAAAACCTGACTTAGTGGCAATTCGACCCCTGGATGAGCGGGCAATTAGTCCCTTTCGAATTAAGAAGGGTTCAACAACGGATTCAATGGTGTCGGCTTCTTCGCCAACGGCAGCAGATAAGGTACTCAAGCCTGCTGGCTTTCCTGCGAATCTTTCTACCAGCACCCTTAAAACCTCTCGATCCAACCGGTCTAAACCGAGAGCATCTACTTCGTATAAAGAAAGTGCGCCTTGCGTTTCATCAAGTGTGATTAGATCTTTGCCGCCAACCAGGGCAAAATCTCTAACCCTTCTGAGCAGTCGGTTTGCTATGCGTGGTGTTCCGCGACTCCGTTTAGCTAACTCAACCAGCGCATCCTTGGAAATTTGCAGTTTTAGTTTCGTAGCCGCACGATGCAAAACTTCAACTAGCTCCGCGTCATCGTAAAACTCAAGATGGGCGATGAAACCGAAACGATCTCTTAGTGGATTCGGCAGCATGCCTGAACGCGTGGTCGCTCCAACCAGCGTGAATGGAGCAATTTCGAGAGGAATTGAGTTAGCCCCAGCGCCCTTCCCCACCATAACGTCAACGCGAAAATCTTCCATTGCGAGGTACAGCATTTCCTCGGCGGCTTTCGCCATGCGATGAATTTCGTCGATGAA
>JBJTNR010000132.1:0-4058 GCA_046074145.1 Rhodoluna sp. | reverse complement strand
CGAGGCATGGGTTCATCTGGCGCAGCCGTAGTTTCTGGAATTGTTGCGGCAAAGGGTCTGCTTGATGGTGTTACCGAAATCAGCGACGAGCTATTGCTAACCATTGCCACCGAGATCGAGGGTCACCCCGACAACGTAGCTCCGGCACTATTCGGCGGACTCACCATCGCCTGGGAAGACGAGACTGGACCGCATCACAAAAAACTTTTTGTTCACCGCGGCGTATCGCCACTCGAGCTTGTGCCGAAACACAAAATGTCGACTGCTCTAGCGCGTTCGCTAAAACCAGAATCGGTGCCACACGATGATGCCGTATTTAACGTTTCTCGATCCGCACTGCTGATTGCTGCATTGACCCAGAGCCCAGAACTTTTGCTTGCCGCCACCGAAGATCGTTTGCATCAGGATTACCGCGCCGCAGCCATGCCCGAGACCGATGCCATCGTGAAGCTAATGCGCGAACACGGCCATGCGGCTGTGGTTTCTGGCGCAGGGCCATCCGTGTTGGTGCTTGCAAACGGCCCAGCCGAACGCCTAGAAGCCGCAAAATTAGCCGCAAAACGCTACCCAGAATGGCAGGCGTTGCTTTTGGCTGTGGACTTCAAAGGTGCTACTGTTGCTTTGCACCAATAATTGGTGAAACCCGCAAAATCTAATGCGGTTGAAGCACGTTCAAATGTGCAATCTGTGACCTTCGAAAAATTCGGTCACGCAATCTCCTAAGAAAGAGCAACTAATAAACATGGATGAAGTCCAGGAAACCACTCAGCCTGCACGCCGCCGTCGCGCGGCAGCTACCTCGGAAGCCACTACCACCGAGTCGGGCGAAAAAAAGTCTTCACGCTCACGCGCCGCTAAATCGGACGACGCAGGTGCAACTGAAAAAGCCCCAAAGCAGAGCGAATCTTCAAACTCGGAATCTAATGACTCGGGTGACAGCTCAGAGCGTTCGGGCGGAAACCGCAACCGTAATCGCAATCGCAATAACCGCGGTGGCAACTCGGGTAACAACGGTGACCAGCGCGAAGGCGGCGAAGAAAATTCAAACCGTGACCAATCGACTCGAGACAATGACTCGCGCAATGAACGCGACTACAACGACGAGCGTCGTGGTGGTCGTAACCGCAACCGCAATCGCTACCGCGATCGCGATCGTCGCGGTGGTCGAGGAAACAACCAGCAAGAGGAAATTGAACCAGAAATTTCTCCGGATGATGTTTTGGTTCCGGTTGCCGGAATCCTTGATGTTCTAGACAACTACGCGTTTGTTCGCACCAGCGGTTACCTGCCAGGACCGAACGACGTTTACGTTTCACTCGGTCAAGTAAAGAAATATGGCTTGCGCAAGGGTGATGCGGTTGTTGGTTCAATTCGTCAACCTCGCGAAGGTGAAAACCAAGGTCGCGCAAAGTTCAACGCAATTGTTCGCGTTGAATCAATCAATGGTTTAACTCAAGAGCAGGCTGCCAGCCGTGTCGAATTCGGCAAGCTGACCCCGCTTTACCCACAGAGTCGCCTGCGTCTAGAAACCGAACCGAGCAAGCTGAGCACCCGAATCATCGATTTGGTTTCGCCAATCGGTAAGGGTCAGCGTGGTCTGATTGTGTCTCCACCTAAGGCCGGTAAGACTCTCGTGCTTCAGGCAATAGCTAACGCGATCTCAACAAACAACCCAGAAGTACACCTGATGGTGGTTTTGGTTGACGAACGTCCTGAAGAAGTTACCGATATGCAGCGCACTGTGAAGGGCGAAGTTATTGCTTCAACCTTCGACCGACCTGCAGAAGATCACACCACCGTTGCTGAACTCGCTATCGAACGCGCAAAGCGCTTGGTGGAACTAGGTCACGATGTTGTTGTGCTTCTTGACTCGATTACTCGTCTTGGTCGCGCTTATAACTTGAGCGCACCTGCATCTGGTCGAATTCTTTCTGGTGGTGTTGATTCGTCAGCGCTTTATCCACCTAAGCGATTCTTTGGTGCGGCTCGAAACATCGAAGATGGCGGATCGCTTACTATCCTGGCAACCGCTCTGGTTGAAACCGGCTCGAAGATGGATGAAGTTATTTTCGAAGAGTTCAAGGGAACCGGAAACATGGAACTTCGTTTGTCACGTGCACTCGCGGACAAGCGTATTTTTCCTGCGGTCGACGTCAACGCGTCGGGAACTCGTCGCGAAGAAATGCTTATGGCGCCAGACGAAACCAAAATTATTTGGAAGCTTCGTCGCGCGCTCGCCGGACTTGAGCAGCAGCAGGCGCTTGAACTCGTTCTTAGCCGCCTGAAGGAAACTTCGAGCAACGTTGAATTCCTAATGCAGGTTCAGAAGTCAATGCCAGTTCCAGCCGGTTCTGACTCGGAGTAATAATTGCTCGATTCCGTTCAGCCGCTTATTGCTGAGCACGCGGAACTTCAGACCAAACTTTCTGATGCTTCGCTGCACAGCAATCCTGCGCTAGCCAAAAAACTCAATCGTCGCTACGCGGAGTTGAGTGCGATTGTTGCTGCTTACAATTCGGTGGTCTCATTGACCGAAGACTTGAAGGCGGCAAAAGAGCTGGCCAAAGAAGATGAGGCATTCGCCCAAGAGGCAACCCTCACCGAAGAGCGCCTGGTCGCGGCAAACGAGAAACTTCGTCGTCTACTTATTCCACGTGACCCGGATGACGGCCGAGACGTCATCATGGAAATTAAAGCGGGTGAAGGTGGCGCCGAATCGGCATTATTTGCGGCAGATCTACTTCGTATGTACATCCAATATGCCAACTCAAAAGGTTGGAAGACTGAAGTGCTCGATAAAAACGAATCTGACCTCGGCGGTATCAAAGATATTCAACTTGCGATTAAAGGCAACAGCACCGATCCAGCTCAGGGTGTTTACGCTCACCTGAAGTATGAAGGTGGAGTTCACCGAGTGCAGCGCGTTCCGGCAACCGAAACCCAAGGTCGCATTCACACTTCGGCAGCCGGTGTTTTGGTTTTTCCAGAAGTAGATGAACCAGAAGAAGTCGAGATTAGCCAAAACGATATTCGCATCGACGTTTATCGATCATCTGGCCCTGGTGGTCAGTCGGTCAACACCACCGACTCGGCTGTGCGTATTACGCACTTGCCAACCGGAATCGTGGTTTCGATGCAGAACGAAAAATCACAGTTGCAAAATCGTGAAGCCGCGATGCGAGTTCTTCGCGCGCGAATCTTGGCTGCTCAGCAAGAAGCGCTAGAAGCCGAGCAATCGGCTGCGCGTAAATCGCAGGTTCGCACCGTTGACCGCTCTGAACGAATTCGAACTTATAACTATCCAGAGAATCGAATCGCCGATCACCGCACAGGTTACAAGGCATACAACCTTGATGCCGTCATGGATGGCGCATTAGAACCGGTGGTGCAGTCCGCGATTGCCATGGATGAAGAAGCCCGTCTGGCAGCAATCGGCACCAAGTAGGGCAACCTGAAGTGCCAAGTTCTTTCAAGCTTCATGACATTGTCGAAAATGCCACTCGGCGCTTTGCAGAAGTTGGCATAGAAACCCCAAAAGTAGATGCCGAATTACTTGTCGGTTTTGTGCTGGGGCTCAATCGCGGACAGGTGCAAGCCGAAATTATTCGCTCGACTGAAATCGACGAAGCAACAGCAAACCGACTCACTGAACTCTTTGCCAGGCGCGCAAAACGCGAACCACTTCAGCACATCACCGGAACCGCCTATTTTCGAAATTTGGAACTATCGGTCGGTCCTGGAGTTTTTGTGCCGAGACCGGAAACCGAATTTGTAACTCAGTTGGCAATCGATGCGCTGAAGGCAACATCGGTTGCTGAGCCGATTGCCGTGGATCTCGGCACCGGTTCGGGTGCGATAGCGCTGGCAATGGCCACCGAGGTTGCAAACGCACAGGTGTTTGCAGTTGAAAAATCAGATGAAGCCATCGGTTACACCCGCAAAAACTTCGATCGCTACGGTGAAAAAAATGCAAACCTCATCCATGGCGATTTGGCCGATGCTTTCGCCGAGCTCAACGGAAAAGTTTCGGTTGTAATTTCAAACCCGCCATACATTCC
>JBJTNR010000131.1:0-13557 GCA_046074145.1 Rhodoluna sp. | reverse complement strand
AGATTATGTGGGAACAGTCATGGAGCTTTGCCAATCTCGCCGCGGCGCAATGATTGACATGCAGTATCTGGGCGAAGACCGCGTGCAACTTCGATACACGCTTCCTTTGGCAGAGATCGTCTTTGACTTCTTTGACCAATTGAAAAGCAAGACCGCAGGATATGCTTCGTTGGATTACGAAGAGGCCGGTTTGGCCGAAGGTGATTTAGTAAAAGTTGACTTATTGCTTCAGGGCGAGCAGGTCGACGCATTCAGCGCGATTGTTCACAAAGACAAGGCTTATGCCTATGGTGTGATGATTACCGGAAAACTACGTGAACTAATTCCAAGGCAGCAATTCGAAGTTCCAATTCAAGCTGCAATCGGCGCTCGAATCATTGCTCGCGAATCGATTCGAGCGATGCGTAAAGATGTTTTGGCGAAATGTTACGGTGGTGACATTAGCCGTAAGCGCAAACTTCTTGAGAAGCAAAAAGAAGGTAAAAAACGCATGAAGATGGTTGGACGAGTCGAAGTGCCACAAGAGGCATTTATTGCCGCACTTTCAACCGACGGCGAGAAAAAGGGCGAAAAGAAGGGCAAATAATGGCCGGCCCTTTGCCGCAAGGCGACCCTGCTCCAATCGATGGTTTGCTGCCGTCGACGGCAGTTGAGAATTCCAAAACCCGAAGTCTGCATGCTTATGTGCATATTCCGTTTTGCAAAGTTCGTTGTGGCTATTGCGATTTCAACACCTATACCGCCATCGAGTTGCCAGGCGCCAGTCAAGCGGAATATTCCAAGGTCTTAAAATCTGAAATCGAATTCTCAAATCAAGTTTTGGCCAATTCGGGATATACGAAACGCAAACTGAGCACAGTATTTTTTGGCGGCGGCACTCCAACGCAATTGCCGGCTAGCGACCTGGTTGAAATGCTTGAATCCCTTCGCGAAAATTTTGGGATTGTCGATGGCGCAGAAGTAACCACCGAAGCAAACCCAGACACCATCACGCGCGAATACCTTGAAGAGCTGAAAGCGGGAGGGTTTAATCGCATTTCACTCGGCATGCAGTCGGCGGAACCGTCGGTATTAAAAACTTTGGATCGAAGTCATAATCCGCAAAATGTGGTTTCGGCGGTTAAAGCCGCTCATGACGTTGGGTTAGAAACTTCGATCGATCTGATTTACGGTGCGCCCGGTGAAACACTCGAACAATGGCGTACTTCTTTGAACGCGGCAATCGATTTGGGGACAAATCACATTTCTGCATATTCTCTGATTGTCGAACCGGGCACCAAGCTAGCTCGTCAGATTTCGAGCGGTGAATTATCCGACGTCGATGATGACGAACAAGCTGACAAGTACGAGTTAGCCGATCAAATGCTAAGTGAAGCGGGATTCAGTTGGTACGAGGTTAGTAATTGGTCAAAATCAATCGAATCTAGATCGGCTCATAATTTGGCCTATTGGCAATCTCAAGATTGGTGGGGTTACGGCCCGGGAGCTCACAGTCACTTCGGCGGAGTGCGTTGGTGGAACGTCAAACACCCGAAAGCATATTCAGAGAAATTGACCTCACTAGGCTCGCCGGCCGCCGGTCGAGAGACGCTAACTGATGAAACCCGGTTAGAAGAAAGAGTGCTTTTGGAAATCCGAATTTCGGATGGTTTAAGTATTGAAACTGCAAAATCGATTAATCCAAACGCAGCAAACTTGATTGCAGAATTTATTTCCGAAGAATTGGTGGATGCGAAAGCCGCTCTTGCGGGAAGTTTGGTGCTTACGCTGAAGGGTCGACTTTTGGCCGACGCCTTGGTTAGAAAACTTCTAACTACTTAATGAATCGGATAGTCAGCGGGTAGCGATAAAACTCACCGAGGCTAGCTTTATAGGCGGCGATGATCCTAAAGATGGTCCAATAAATTGGCGGTACCCAAAATAAAATCAAGCCAACGACGCTAATAGCCAAAATTACGTAAATCAAAACCATAGTGATGCCAAAATTAAACGATTCGGTCACGTGATGTTTAATAAATGGCCCACGGTCCTTAAGCAACAGGAACCCGAGTAGCGGGGCGATGAATTCGAAAATTACCCCAAATGCGTGAACCGCGATTGCCCAAAATCTCTCTTGTTCTTTTGTCAGCGGTTCTGCTGGTTGACGATATGGATTTTCTGATTCGCTCATTGATTCCTCTTCTTTATATAAAGCATTCTCGCAGGTAATATTGGCACTCAGATAGGCAGAGTGCTAAAACCAGGGGATTTAAGGAGGTGCCTATGATTCCAGACCGGAGTCTCGAGGTGCTTCGAGCGATCGTTCAGGATTATATTGCGAGCAAAGAACCAGTCGGTTCTAAATCGCTTGTCGAAAGACACTCCTTTGGAGTTTCTGCAGCAACAATTCGAAACGACATGGCTTTTCTAGAAGAGGAAGAGCTAATTCACGCCCCGCATACTTCTGCTGGGCGAGTTCCGACCGATAAGGGCTATCGTCTTTTCGTCGATCGACTCAGCGAAGTGAAGCCTTTAGCCGCTGCCGAGCGTCAAGCAATCGAAACCTTCATGTTGGGTTCAGCAGACCTAGATGAAACCCTAAATCGCACTGCCAAGTTACTTTCGCACCTAACCAATCAGGTTGCCATCGTTCAATATCCGACCTTGGTAAAAGCGTCGGTTCAACACGTCGAAGTTATCCCGGTAAGTGATTCAAAAGTTTTATTGATATTAATTACCGACAACGGCCGAATTCAGCAGCACGTGGTCGAACTGGGCAGCTCTGTTGACGAGCAATTTTGTTCGAACTTAAGGGTCAAAATAAATGAACTTTTAACCGGCGTAGCGCTTAGTGAAGTTGAAGACAAATTAAAAAACTTGAGTATTCCTGGTTCAAACGCAACGGCAACCGATTTGATTAAAAAGAATCTAATCGAGCAGGTCGACGCCAATAAACAAGAGAAAATTATTCTTGCTGGTGCTTCAAATTTGGCGAAGCGCGAAGAAGATTTTCCAGGCAGCATCTCGCCGGTGCTTGAGGCAATCGAAGAGCAGGTCGTTTTGCTTCGACTGATTAGCGAAATGCAAGCGGAGCAGCACGGGGTCAGTCTGCGCATCGGCCGTGAAAACACCACGGTTGGGCTTACCAACACCTCGGTGGTGGTCACTGGTTACGAAAACCAGGGAACCGAATTGGCAAAACTTGGCGTGATCGGGCCAACCCGCATGGACTATTCATCAAACATTGCCGCGGTTAGAGCCGTGGCTAGATATTTAACCAAGGCGTTAGGGAATTAATTGGCTGACCACTACGAAGTCCTGGGGGTCTCCAAGGATGCAACCGAAGAGCAAATTAAAAAGGCTTATCGCAAACTAGCTCGCGAATTGCACCCCGATGTTAATCCAGCCGAAGATGCACAAGAAAAATTTAAGCTCGTTACTCATGCCTATGAGGTTTTGAGTGATGCCAACGCTCGTCGTCAATATGACATGGGTGGGCAAGACCCGTTCGGCGGTTTCGGCGGTTTCGGAGATATCTTCGACACATTTTTTGGCGGAGGAACGGCTCGTGGACCTAAATCTCGTGCCGAACGCGGACAAGATGCTCTCATTCGCGTAGACCTAACACTCGAAGAAGTTGTATTTGGTGTTCAAAGATCGGTTGAAGTGGACACCGCAGTACTTTGTGAAACGTGCCAAGGTTCTTGCTGTCGACCTGGAACATCCATGACCACTTGTGAAGTTTGTCGCGGTGCGGGTCAAATTCAACGACAAGTTCGTTCGCTACTCGGAAATGTCGTAACTTCACAGCCTTGCGGAAATTGTCGCGGCTACGGGCAAACCATCCCTGATCCGTGCAACGATTGTCGCGGTCAAGGTCGTGTGCGCGCTCGAAGAAAAATTGATTTGAACATTCCTGCCGGTGTTGAAGACGGATTGCGATTGCAACTTTCCGGACAAGGCGAAGTAGGTTTCGCAGGTGGACCAAACGGCGACCTCTATGTAGATATGTCCGTTAAAGAACACGATGTATTTGGTCGAGCAGGGGATGACCTTACCTGCACGCTCGAAGTTCCGCTACACGAAGCGGTACTTGGAACTTTGACCAAAATTGAAACTTTCGATGGTGAAATTGAAATTGATATCGCACCTGGTGCCCAAACCGGCGAGGAATTAACTGTCAAGAATAAAGGCGTAAGTCATCTTCGCACTTCGGGCCGCGGCGATCTGCGCATAAAACTTCAAATTGTTACTCCGAGCAAACTCGACTCAAAGCAAAAAGAGCTTTTCCGAACTCTGGCCAGCCTTCGCAAGGATGACAAAATCTCGCTTGTGAAACACGGTCACGGACGGTTCTCGGGAAAACGCAAATAAATTATGGTCGAACCACTTTTTGTTGCAGAATTCGCTAAATTGCCAAACGAAGGCGACATTGTGGAACTCGGCGGAGCCGAAGGAAAACACGCGGCCGGAGTTCGAAGAATGCGAGTCGGCGAAGGCATTCAACTTACTAACGGCAATGGCCTACGAGTGCGCGGTGAAGTAAGCGAAGTTCAAAGTCGCGGCTTGAGAGTCCGAGTAAAAACAGTTCAAAATTTTCCCGCCCCGGCCTTGGCAATTACATTGATTCAGGCTTTGGCTAAAGGCGATCGCGATGAGCTTGCCATACAGGCTGCTACTGAAATCGGAATTACCGCGGTTATTCCCTGGGAATCGGATCGATCCGTTAGTCGTTGGGTTGGCGATAAAAAAATAAAAGGGGTTGAAAGGTGGCAGCAGATTGTTACTGAAGCCGCCAAACAGTCACTGCAAGTAAATTTTCCGCTTGTGGCATCTTCTTTGGATTCAAAATCTTTAGCAAAAATTTTTGGATCCTTCGATTTAGTTTTAGTGCTTGATCCAACTGCCACCAAGGGTTTCGATTCTGTTGAAATTCCTGCACTTGGAAAGATTGCAATAGTTGTCGGTCCAGAAGGTGGAATTACCGAAGCCGAATTAATCGAATTTAAATCAGCGGGCGCAGTGGGTCTAAAGCTTGGCGAAGCAATTCTTCGCACTTCTACGGCAGGAGTGGCAGCGCTTTCGGCAATAAAAACCCTCTCTGGGCAATGGGCTTAGGCCAAACTAGACTTGTTTTTGGAGGAAATTTTGACGAATTCTGACTGCATATTTTGCAGAATTGCTGCCAAAGAAATTGACAGCAAGTTGGTTGATGAAACCGAGCACTCTATGGCGTTCTGGGACATTTCCCCACGGCAGCCAGTTCACGTTTTAGTAATCCCAAAACGTCACTATTCAAACGTTTCCGAATTAGCGTTCGAGTCTCCAGACGAATTGGTTGATCTTGTGCAGCTTGGCTCGAAGATTGCTGCTGAAAAAACCACCGGGTCATTCCGACTCAGTTTTAATACCGGCGAAGAAGCTGGACAAACTGTGTTTCACGCGCACGGTCACATAACTAGCCGAACCCCGAGGAACTGATTTTGCCAAGTACGCGCAAACAAACCACAGAACACCTTCAGGTAATTGGCGTTCCAATGGTGGCACTTTTTGGCACCGAAGATCGGCTTTTGAAAACTTTGGAACACACTTATCCCGAGGTAGAGGTGCATGCCAGGGGAAATGAAATCGTCATTCAGGGCACCGAGCCGCAGGTGGCTGACGCTAAGCGATTAATTGAAGAGATGATCGAATTGATTGCAGCCGGTCATGACTTGGTACCGCAAGATTTCACTCGTTCCGCAAAGTTGATTGATGAATCGGTTAAGCCAGCCGACGTTCTTAGCCAAAGCATTCTGAGCTCCCGCGGAAAAAGCATTCGCCCTAAGACTCTGGGTCAAAAAAAATATGTCGACGCTATCGATCAGCACACGATTGTTTTTGGCATTGGACCAGCGGGTACCGGTAAAACCTATTTAGCCATGGCAAAGGCAGTTCAAGCTTTACAACGTAAAGAAATTTCGAGAATCATTTTGACTCGGCCGGCGGTTGAAGCTGGAGAGAGGCTGGGATTTCTACCTGGAACATTAAACGAAAAAATTGATCCATATCTTCGGCCACTTTTTGACGCATTGCACGAAATGCTTGAGCCTGAATCGGTGCCAAAATTGCTGGCCTCTGGAACCATCGAAGTTGCCCCATTGGCGTATATGCGCGGTCGCACCCTAAATGACTCATTCATTATTCTCGATGAGGCTCAGAACACCACACCGGAACAAATGAAAATGTTCCTAACGCGTCTCGGGTTCAATTCGAAGATGGTCGTGACCGGAGACATAACCCAAATTGATTTACCCAGCGGCAGTTCTGGTCTGCGGACCGCGGTCGAAGTTCTTAGCAAGGTTGAAGACATGCATTTTTCAACGCTTAGCTCAGAAGATGTCGTGAGACACAACTTAGTTTCAAAAATCGTCGATGCTTATGCAAAGTTCGAGGATCGCAAAGCTACCAACAAGCGACCTAAAAAATGAGCATTGAGATAAATAATGAATCGGCAATACAAGTCGACGAAGCTCGCGTTCAGCGATTAGCAAATTTTGCTTTGAAGCAATTGAACATTCACCCCGCTGCCGAACTTGCGATTCAGTTCATCGATGAAGACCCAATGGAAATTCTTCATATCCAATGGATGGATGAACCCGGACCTACGGACGTGCTTAGTTTTCCCATGGACGAATTGCGCCCAGGAAATGAAGGCGACGTTACCGAACCTGGACTACTCGGAGATCTTGTGGTCTGCCCGCAGGTTGCCGAACGCCAGGCTAAAGTAGCCGGACACGAAGCCATTAATGAAATTCTGTTATTAACCACGCACGGAATATTGCACTTGCTTGGTTTTGATCACGCCGAACCAGACTAAGAAAAAGAAATGTTTGGATTGCAAAAAACCATTCTTGATGCTTTTTATGCAAGCGAGAGTGGTTCTTAGTTGTTTACCCTTGCATTAGCAATTGCAGCAATTTTGGCGTTGTTGACGATACTAACGTCAGTAGCCAAAGCAGCTCTCGAAGCTACGGCATCACCACAAGCCGAATCATTAGGCTTCGTTCGCTTGACGTTGACTGGCATTTTTGGAGTGACAATTGGTCAAGCGCTTGCTACTTCAACCTTGCCCTGGTGGTTATCCGCAATTATTTCGGTATTGCTGATGGTTGCCTTACTCATGGGAAGTCAACTAACCGCAAAAAAACTTGGTTCCATGCATGTTGGTCGAATATTGACGAAATGGCTCAGACCGAGCATCGACTCTATCAACATGCTGTTCACGCCAATATCTCTGCCGAAAGAAGATGAACCAGAGGAGTTCGAGCAAGAACTTATTGATTCGGTTGAGGATTTTGGTGAAACCATTGTTCGCGAAATCATGGTTCCGCGCATTGATATGGCAACAATCGATGCGGATGTGAATTTAGAAAACGCAATCGTGACTTTTTTGAACCGTGGATATTCACGCCTGCCAGTCGTTCGAAAAAATATCGATGACATCTCCGGCGTACTTTATTTGAAAGATGTCGTTCGAATCTTGCATGAATCTCCAAGCAAAATGTCGACGGTAATGGCATCGGAAATCGCACGACCGGCAATCTTTATTCCCGAATCAAAGCCAGTCGATGATTTGCTACGTGAAATGCAGCGCAGCGCAACACACATCGCCGTGATTGTCGATGAATATGGCGGGGTTGCCGGTCTTGCAACGATGGAAGACGTTATTGAGGAAATCGTCGGCGAAATCAGTGACGAGTATGACCGAGATCTGCCGGATTTAGAAGAACTTGCGGACGGAACATATCGAATCAATGCCTCTTATTCACTTGCGGAACTTGGTGAACACTTCGAACTCGAACTTGAAGACGAAGATGTAGATAGCGTTGGCGGTTTGTTTGCTAAGGAGTTAGGCAGATTACCTGGACGAAACGATTCGGTTACCGTGTCTGGAATTACCATTAGCGCGGATCGAATCGAAGGTCGCCGCAAACGTTTGGTAACCGTCATTGTCCAAAAAGATCAGGCACTGTCTGACGCTCAAGAAGCATTCGATGAAATTGAGAAAAGCTAATGTCGCATAGAGCCGGTTTCGCTTCTTTCGTCGGCAGACCAAACGTCGGAAAATCAACTCTTACCAACGCTCTGGTCGGCGAAAAGATTGCAATTACTAGCGCCAAACCGCAGACGACGCGCAGAGCTATCCGCGGAATCGTGCATCGAGAATTCGGCCAACTGATTTTGGTGGACACCCCTGGGCTACATCGGCCACGAACATTGCTGGGTCAGCGTCTAAATGACCTAGTCGAACAAACGCTTAGCGATGTGGACGTAATTGGTTTTTGCATTCCGGCGAATGAAAAAATCGGACCAGGCGACCAATTCATTAATGAACAGTTGAACGAATACCGACACGCCAAGCTGGTGGCAATTGTGACCAAGTGTGAATTGGTCAGCCCAGAAGAGCTTGCCAGGCAGCTGCTCGAAGTTTCGGCACTTCGTGATTGGCAAGCCATAGTTCCTGTGAGCGCAGTGACCGAAGATCAACTCGAAGTACTAATCAAAGTATTAATAGATCTACTTCCGGAATCTCCGGCGCTGTATCCAGCAGATTCGATTACCGATGAAACGATCGAGTCTCGCATCTGTGAACTAATCCGCGAGGCCACGCTTGAGGGAGTGCGCGACGAGCTGCCACACTCGATTGCCGTTACTTTGGATGAAATCAGCAAGCGTGAAGACAAAGAGCTCACCGATATTCACGCGAATATTTTCGTCGAACGAGATTCGCAAAAAGGCATAATCATCGGGCACAAAGGTTCGCGACTCATAGAAGTGGGCAAAAAGGCCAGACTCGAAATTGAAAAACTATTGGGGCACAAGGTGTTCTTGGGCTTGCGAGTGAAAGTTGCATCGGAATGGCAACGGGACCCTAAGCAACTCGGAAAACTTGGTTTTTAGCGCCATTCGGCGTAATCTGAATTTGTGTTCTTCGGTCTACTACTTAGTGGCCGCGACGAGGCCTAATTAGGCCTTCCTCGTCGCGGAGCCTTTTCGCTGGCTAACCCACTTCAAAAGGAAGACACTTCACAAAATGGAAAACACCCAAAAAACCTCCGGCATGCCGATACATAAATATGTGCCTTTTCATGAGCAGATTTCAATCTCGCTTCCAGACCGCACCTGGCCGAGCAAAGTAATAAGCGAAGCTCCTCGCTGGTGCGCAGTAGACCTTCGTGACGGAAATCAGGCATTGATTGACCCGATGAGCCCAGAGCGCAAACTAAAGATGTTCCAACTTTTAGTTCAAATGGGGTACAAAGAAATCGAAGTTGGCTTTCCGTCGGCTAGTCAAACTGATTTCGATTTTGTTCGCCTGCTCATCGAAGATGGACACATTCCAAGCGATGTCACAATCCAAGTTCTGACTCAGGCTCGAGATTCTTTGATTGAACGCACATATGAATCACTGCGCGGAGCAAAACGAGCAATTGTGCACTTTTACAACTCGACTTCGGTGCTTCAACGCCGCGTTGTATTCAATCAAGACAAAGCCGGAATTATGGAGATCGCCCTCGCCGGGGCGAAGAAATGTCGATCATTGGAGTCGACTATTCCGGACACCGATGTCTATTACGAATATTCACCCGAGTCTTATACAGGCACTGAACTTGAATACGCGGTCGAAGTCTGTAACGCAGTAATTGAGGTTCTTGACCCGAAACCCGATCACAAGATGGTGATCAATCTTCCAGCAACTGTTGAAATGGCTACGCCAAACGTTTATGCAGATTCAATCGAGTGGATGAGTCGCAACATTGATCGCAGGGATAGCATTTTGATTTCGCTTCATCCGCACAACGATAGAGGAACTGCCGTTGCTGCCGCTGAACTCGGTTACATGGCTGGTGCCGATCGAATCGAAGGATGCTTGTTCGGAAACGGTGAACGCACTGGAAACGTCGACCTGGTTACTCTCGGATTAAATCTATTCAGTCAGGGTATTGATCCACACATCGATTTCAGCAATCTAGATGAAATTAAGCGGACCGTCGAATACTGCAACCAACTTCCGGTTCATGAAAGAAGCCCATATGGAGGAGATCTGGTTTACACAGCATTCTCAGGCTCGCACCAAGACGCAATTAAAAAAGGCTTCGAACTCATGGAGAAAGAAGCGAACTCAAAGGGCGTTTCTGTTGATGAATTAGTTTGGGCGGTTCCATATTTACCAATCGACCCCAAAGATGTTGGTCGTTCTTACGAAGCTGTTATTCGAGTTAATTCACAATCGGGAAAGGGCGGCGTGGCCTATCTCTTGAAGACCGACCACGCCCTTGATCTGCCTCGTAAATTGCAAATCGAATTTTCGCGAGTTGTTCAAAATAAAACCGACCAGGATGGCGGTGAAGTTTCATCAAACCAACTTTGGGACATTTTCACAGATGAATATTTGCCCGCAGCTTCGGACCGAATCGATCTTAAGTGGGGTCGCTTCGAACTGTTAAAGATGCGTACCGCGAGTGAAATGGATGGCACGCTTGATTTGAACATCACTCTTCGCGACGGAAGCGGTGAATTGGAAGCGCACGGAACCGGCAATGGTCCGATCTCTGCTTTCTTAAACGTGCTCGAACAGCAAGGTGTCAAGGTTCGCCTTCTCGATTACGTGGAGCACACGATGAGTGCCGGCGGTGACGCCCAGGCTGCAGCCTATGTCGAGCTTGAAGTGAATGGTAAAACTCTTTGGGGAGTTGGCATCGATGGCGACATCTCAACTGCATCCTTGAAGGCGGTAATTTCATCGGTTAACCGAGCCATTCGCGCTTAGAAGCTTAACCTCGGGCGATACTTGCTCTGTGCCACTTTATAAAGACGAAGCAGTTGTGCTGCGCACTCACAAGTTGGGTGAAGCAGACCGAATCGTCACGATGCTGTCTAGGTATAACGGACAAATTCGAGCGGTGGCTAAGGGAGTAAGGCGCACGGCGTCAAAATTTGGCGCGAGACTCGAACCTTTCATGGTTGTCGAAGCACAGTTTTACGAAGGGCGCAATCTCGACATCGTAAATCAGGCAGAAACAATCGGCTCTTATGGGCGCGAGATCATCGAAGATTACCGCGCCTACACAGCAGCTACTGCAATGGTTGAAACTGCCGAAAAATTAACCGGAGAAGATTCCTCGCCGCAACAATATCTTTTACTGGTTGGCGCACTCCGATCTCTGGCTAATAAAGAGCACGATGTATCGCTGGTGCTCGATTCTTATTTGCTACGCGCACTTGCTATTGCAGGTTGGGCACCAAATTTTGGAAACTGTTCCAGGTGCGGCGCAATCGGTCCGCACTCGGCGTTTGTATTGCAACTTGGCGGTGTTGTTTGTCGAGATTGTCGACCGGCAGGAGCTGCCGTCATTGATCCGATGACCGGAGAACTACTCGGAGCTTTGCTAGCCGGTGACTGGGAAATAGCCGACGCCGCAACCGAAAAAGTTCGCGCCTCGGCATCGGGTATCGTTGCTGCTTATAGCCAGTGGCATATTGAACGCGGGCTTAAATCACTGCAGCACGTGGAGCGGGAATGACTAATTTTTTACCGGTAAAAAAGCCGGGCGTTAAATTACCGAAATTTCCCAAAGGCAGTGTTCCTAAACACGTTGCAATTGTCATGGATGGAAACGGACGCTGGGCTAATCAACGGGGATTAACTCGTATTGAGGGCCACAAGGCTGGAGAAGCAGCACTACTGGATGTTGTTGCCGGAGCCATCGAAGCGGGAGTGGAATTTTTAACCGTTTACGCTTTTTCCACGGAAAACTGGAAACGCTCACCCGAAGAGGTTAAGTTTCTGATGGGTTTTAATCGTGAAGTCCTGCGAAACCGCAGAGATCAGTTGAATCACTGGGGGGTTCGAATTCGATGGGCTGGTCGTAAGCCTAAATTGTGGTCGTCGGTCATCGATGAATTGCAAATGGCTGAAAAAATGACTTCAAAAAATAGAACCCTCACATTAACCATGTGCGTCAACTACGGCGGACGAATTGAGATAGCCGACGCGGTTAACTTGATTGCCGAAGACGTAAAGAAGAAGAAGCTCAAACCAGGCGCCATCACCGAAAAAACTTTGCAAAAATACTTGAACAGTAGCTATCTTCCGGACGTCGACTTGTTTCTAAGAAGCTCAGGGGAGCAACGAACATCAAATTTTTTACTTTGGCAATCGGCATATGCAGAATTCGTATTTCTGGATACCCTATGGCCAGATTTCAACCGCACCACACTTTGGCGGGCGATTTCGCAATTTACTTCGCGTAATCGTCGCTTCGGCGCTGCAATTGATAGCCCAAAGGGTAGGGCCGCAAAGTAGACTGATAACTTCGAACAGCTACCAGGCATCCAGCTTGGGCAAGGAGTTTAAGTGGCAACCACAAACCGTCTAGATTCGGTCATTTCACTAGCAAAACGCAGAGGCTTTGTTTTCCAAGCCGGCGAAATTTACGGCGGTAGCCGTTCGGCCTGGGATTACGGACCCCTCGGTGTCGAGCTAAAGGAAAATATCAAGCGCCAGTGGTGGCAAACAATGGTGAACGGTCGCGAGGATATCGTTGGCCTCGATTCTTCGGTAATTTTGCCTCGTCGAGTTTGGGAAGCATCTGGGCATGTTCGTGAATTTTCAGACCCGCTGATTGAGTGCACCGCTTGTCACAAGCGTTTTCGCCAGGATCACCTCGAAGAAGCTTTCGAAGAGAAAAAAGGTCGCGCACCTGAATCGATGAATGATATCGCGTGTCCAAATTGCGGCAGCAAGAGCACCTGGACTGAACCCAAAGCATTCAACGGCTTGCTCCAAACGTTTCTTGGCCCAGTTGCTGCCGAAGAAGGTCTGCACTACCTGCGCCCAGAAACCGCGCAAGGTATTTTCGTAAATTTCGCCAACGTGCTTGGTGCATCGAGAATGAAACCACCATTTGGTATTGGCCAAATCGGCAAGTCATTCCGAAATGAAATTACCCCAGGCAATTTCATTTTTAGAACCCGAGAATTCGAGCAAATGGAAATGGAGTTCTTTGTCGAGCCAGGTACCGACGAAGAGTGGCATGACTATTGGATTGAACAGAGAATGAACTGGTACATCGATCTTGGAATAAATCCTGACAACCTTCGCCGTTTTGAACACCCGAAAGAAAAGCTTTCACACTACTCGAAGCGAACAGTTGACATCGAATATCGTTTCCAGTTCCCAGGCACCGAGTTTGGCGAACTTGAGGGTATTGCAAACCGAACTGACTTTGACCTAACCACGCACTCGAAGGAATCTGGTTCTGATTTAAGTTACTTCGACCAAAACAAGAACGAACGTTGGACACCGTTTGTAATTGAACCTGCCGCTGGATTAACTCGATCGCTGATGGCATTTTTGGTCGATGCCTATGCCGAAGACGAGGCGCCAAACACCAAGGGCGGTGTCGATGTGCGCACCGTACTTCGACTCGACTATCGACTTGCACCAGTGAAGGCAGCCGTGCTTCCACTTTCACGAAATGAAGACCTGTCTCCGGTTGCTAGAAATCTCGCTCAAGAACTCAGAGGTTATTG
>JBJTNR010000130.1:0-3546 GCA_046074145.1 Rhodoluna sp. | reverse complement strand
CGAACTTGATGACCTTAAGGCACTGCGCACTTGGGGGTCTCTAACACCAGGACATCCAGAATATGGACACACCAAAGGTGTTGAAATAACCACTGGACCATTGGGTCAAGGTTTAGCTTCCGCAACGGGTTTTGCTTATGCATCGAGATTTCAACGTGGTTTGTTCGATCCAAATACCGCCGAAGGCGAATCACCGTTTGATCACTTTATATACGTGATTGCGGGCGATGGCGACATGCAAGAAGGCGTTACTAGCGAGGCGGCTTCGCTAGCCGGACACCAGAAGCTCGGAAACCTCGTGGTCATCTACGATTCCAATCAAATTTCTATTGAAGACGACACCAACATCGCTTTTACCGAGGATATTTCACGTAGATATGAATCGTATGGTTGGCACACTCAGGTCGTTGATTGGAAGAAAACCGGCAACTACAAGGAAGATGTAGCCGAACTTTACAATGCTATTCAAAAAGCTAAATCGCAAACTGATAAGCCTTCATTAATTACCTTGAGGACAATAATCGGCTGGCCCTCACCTAAAAAACAAAACACAGGCAAAATTCACGGTTCGGCACTCGGTGCTGAGGAGCTTGCGGGTCTAAAAACTGCGCTCGGTTTTGATCCCGATCAAAACTTCCAGGTTAGTGACGAAGTAATTTCCCACACTAGAAGCTTCAAAGAATCTGCCAAATCAACACGCGCGGAGTGGCAGAAAAAAATGGACGCCTGGGCCTCAGCAAACCCGGATTCGAAAAAATTACTTGACCGCATCGTTTCCGGATTGGTTCCTAACCAACTCGAAAGTGCACTTCCAGTTTTTGAAGCCGGTACCGCGGTGTCCACTCGTGTGGCATCAGGAAAAGTAATAAATGCATTGGCCAGCGTCATGCCCGAACTTTGGGGCGGATCCGCAGATCTAGCAGATTCGAACATGACCACGATCACCGGCGCGAAATCTTTCATACCGAGCGAATGGTCAACTCATGAATTTTCCGGCGACAAGTACGGACGGGTTTTGCATTTTGGTATTCGAGAGCATGCTATGGGTGCGATTCTTAATGGAATTGCTTTGCACGGAAATACTCGCGCATTCGGCGGAACCTTTTTGATATTTAGCGATTACATGAGGCCGGCTGTTCGCCTTGCCGCACTCATGGGAGTTCCTTCGATTTTCGTGTGGACACATGATTCGGTCGCTCTCGGCGACGACGGGCCTACTCACCAACCAATCGAGCAACTGGCAACACTACGTGCAATTCCGAATCTAGATATCGTGAGACCAGCGGATGCAAACGAAACTGCGTACGCGTGGAAACAAGTTTTGGAACGCCGCAAGGGGCCAGCCGGTTTAGCTTTGAGTCGCCAGAATTTGCCCGTATACGATCGAGCGGCCAAAGACGAAACTGGTGTCAACTATGCGTCGGCTGCGAATACAACGAAAGGCGCATACACACTCTTAGATGCCGCCAATGGAAAACCGGAATTGATTTTGATTGCTACTGGATCCGAAGTAGAGATTGCGGTTGCTGCGAGATTGACTCTAGAGAATCAGGGAATTTCGACAAGGGTGGTGTCTGCACCATGTTTAGAGTGGTTCGAAGAACAACCAGCGAGTTTCCAGGATGAAGTTTTACCACCTTCGATAACTAAACGTATTTCAATTGAAGCTGGTTTGAGTTTGGGTTGGCATAAATATGTTGGAGCCGAAGGCCGAAGTATTTCTATCGAGCATTTCGGCGCCTCAGCCGACGCCAAGACTCTGTATCGCGAGTTTGGAATAACCCCAGAAGCTGTCGTCGAAACAGCTAAGCAGATTTTGAACAGAAAGTAAGAAATTGACTAAGCCCCTATCGCAGCTCTCAAAAAATGGCGTCAGTATCTGGCTTGATGATTTGTCAAGAACCCGAATCGTTTCCGGCAGCCTAAGAGACTTAATTACAAATAGATCTGTCTCGGGCGTAACGACAAACCCTACGATTTTTGCCGGAGCTTTAGCAAAGGGCGAGGGTTATCAAGCTCAAGTTGCAGAACTTGCTGCTCAAGGTGTTGATGCGAGCAAAGCAATATTCGAAATCACCACCAAGGATGTTGCCGATGCATGCGACATTTTCGAAAAGGTCTATCACGAAACAAATGGCTTTGATGGTCGCGTTTCGATCGAAGTCGAACCAGGTTTAGCAAATGACACATCGGCGACCATTGCACAAGCCAAAGAGCTGTTCGCAAAAGTCAATCGTGAAAATGTAATGATCAAAATTCCAGCAACCAGACCTGGATTGAAGGCCATCACCGAGGTCATCGGCGCAGGAATAAGCGTAAATGTAACTTTGATTTTTTCTTTGGCCAGATATCGCGAAGTTATCGAGGCGTACAAGGCTGGATTGAACCTAGCGAAGAGTCAAGGTCACGATTTGTCCAAGATCCATTCCGTTGCATCCTTCTTCGTTTCGAGAGTTGATACCGAAGTTGATAAACGTTTAGAGAAACTCGGCGCTCCCGAACTGAAGAGCAAAGCCGCATTGGCGAACGCTCGTTTGGCATATCAAGTATTCGAACAAGAATTTGCAAAGGAAGATTGGCACGACTTGGCAATCGGCGGCGCTAATGTGCAGAGACCACTTATGGCCTCAACCGGGGTTAAAGACCCAGCATTGCCAGACACGCTTTATGTGACCGAACTAGTTGCGCCACAGTTGGTCAACACTATGCCAGAAAAAACCATGGAAGCTGTTTATGACCATGGTGTGATTCCAGCAAACTCGATTACCGGAAATTACAGCGAAGCCCTAACGCAAATTTCAAACATCGAAGCTGCGGGTGTTTCAATCGATGAGGTAACTCAGCTGCTTGAAACCGAAGGCGTCGAGAAATTTATAGTGTCATGGACAGAGCTAGTGGAAACAGTAACAAGCGCATTACAGGCGGCTAAGTAATGACCATCAAAGTTATAGCCTCAGGAACCGCTAGTGCTGCAGTTGCAAATAATATCGATAGCCTAGTTTCAAATCAAATAGCAAGTCGAATATTCGCTAAAGATTTCACCATCTGGGGCAAGGAAGCTGAAGCAGAATCATCAATCAGACTCGGTTGGGTTCATTCGGCAAGTGACTCACTTGATTTGGTAAATCGCGTTCTTGAGTTGAAACAGGATTTCAACACACGAGGAATCGATCGATTTGTTTTGTGTGGCATGGGAGGTTCTTCCCTTGCTCCCGAGGTGATTACGGGAACCGATTCGGTGCAGCTTGTAGTCCTGGATTCGACAGATGCTAGTCAAGTTGGAGCAGCCCTTGCTGGCGATCTAGCGCGAACCGCGGTCATCGTTTCTTCGAAATCTGGGTCCACTGTTGAAACCGATTCACAAAAACGCATTTTTGAAAAAGCCTTTTCTGATGCCGGTATAGATAAAACCGATCGAATTATTGTGGTGACCGATCCAGGTTCGCCAATGGAGGCGGCAGCAAAAGCAGACGGTTACCGCATTTTCAATGCCGACCCGAACATAGGTGGACGCTACTCTGCACTTACTGCGTTTGGAATCGTGCC
>JBJTNR010000129.1:0-21838 GCA_046074145.1 Rhodoluna sp. | reverse complement strand
TCAAAAGCCGCATTTATGTCTGCTGGCCAGGCTCGCTCCGCTCCGGTATTCCAAAGGGTCCAGGCATCTTTTACATAGTAGGTTTCGTCGAAAACCAGTTTCTGCGGGTATGCCAGGTTCCAAAGCCTCAGAACGGCAGCTAGAGCCACAATAAACCAGGGCGCTAAACGTTCAACAATCGGTTTTTTCATCAAATTAATGACTCGTTCGACCGATTTGGTAGCCAAAGTTAGCTGGGATATCTTCACGCCCCTAATGCTAGACAATAGAACGTGCTCTTACTCGCCGCTACACCGATAGGAAACCTCGCCGACGCCTCTGCGCGGCTAATTGAGGTTCTAGGCGAGGCAAAATACATTGCCGCCGAAGACACTCGCACAGTTTTGAAGCTCGCTAATGCGCTTGATATCAAGTTGAACGCTAAGTTATTCAGCCTGCACGAACATAATGAGGCTCAACGCCTAGATCAGATCCTTGATATTGCCGAAAACGAAACCGTTTTAGTGGTTAGCGATGCCGGAATGCCAACAATCAGCGATCCGGGCTTCCTGTTAGTACGTGCCGCGGTTGCCAAGCAAATAGCAGTATCGGTAATTCCTGGCCCGTCAGCGGTTTTGAGCGCGCTCGCCGTATCTGGTTTACCAACCGATCGGTTTAGTTTCGAGGGCTTCATTCCACGCAAGCAGGGCGAACGCAATAAGTTTTTCAGCGCCTTAATTCGAGAATCTCGAACCATGATTTTTTTCGAATCTCCGCATCGAATCCTGGAATCACTGAAAGACGCGGCAACTGTTTTCGGTGGCGACCGTTTAGCCAGCGTTTCTCGTGAGTTGACCAAGAAATTTGAGCATACCGAGCGTGGTTCCCTTGAGCAGTTATGTGAGTGGGCAAAAAGTGAACCAAAAGGTGAAATGGTTTTAGTAATCGCCGGTGCGGCCGAAGCGGCGATTGACATTGAAGACTTGGTCGAGCAGGTGAAAGCACTAACCGAAGAGGGTGTTGGTTTGAAAGAGGCAGTTGCCGAGGTCGCTTCGGCCGCCGGGGCAAGCAAGGGCGAGCTTTATCAATTAGTGCTAGATAGTCGTAAGGCGCGCTAGCCAATTAAGATTGAAGTCATGTCTGCCAATCAGGGGAAATCGTTCTATGTAACGACCCCTATTTTTTACGTCAATGACGCACCTCACATCGGGCATGCCTATACCGAGGTGGCGGCTGACGTGTTGGCTCGCTGGCATCGCCAGCGCGGAGAGCAGTCATTTCTTTTGACCGGAACCGACGAACACGGTGAAAAGATTTTGCGCACCGCGGCGGCAAATAAGAGCAATCCAAAAGAGTGGGCCGACAAGCTCGTTGCTGAAGCTTGGTTGCCACTCCTTGAAACAATTGACATCAATAACCAGGATTTCATTCGAACCACAGAACCTCGTCACGCCAAGAATGTTCAGCACTTCTTGCAGCATCTTTATGACACCGGATTCATCTATCGCGGTTCTTACGAGGGCAATTACTGCGTGGGTTGCGAGGAATACAAAACGGAAGGCGACCTAATCGAAGGCGAAGGGCAATTTGCGGGCCAAGCCGTCTGCGCCATTCACTCCAAACCGGTCGAGAAACTTCAAGAAACTAACTACTTCTTTAAGTTGAGTGAATTTACTCAGACACTTTTAGATTTCTACGAAGCAAACCCTAAATTTATTCAGCCCGAATCGGCGCGTAATGAGGTAATTTCCTTTGTGCGTCGAGGCTTAGATGATCTATCAATCTCGCGCTCAAAGGAAAAGTTCGACTGGGGAATCGACATTCCATGGGACGACAGCCACATTACTTATGTTTGGTTTGACGCGCTTCTGAATTACATCACCGCGATTGGCTATGGCGAAGATTCGCAATCTGCGAAAGATTTATTTGCTTCGTTATGGCCGGCAAGTGTTCAGGTGGTAGGAAAAGACATCCTTCGTTTTCACGCCGTAATTTGGCCAGCCATGTTGCTAGCTGCTGGCTTGCCGCCGGCGAACCGAGTTTTCGGACACGGATGGTTGTTGGTCGGCGGCGAAAAAATGTCGAAGTCTAAGTTGACCGGTATTGCACCGAGTCAAATCACCGACACTTTTGGTTCTGATGCTTTCCGTTTTTATTTCATGAAGGCAATCGCATTTGGTCAAGACGGGTCATTCTCTTGGGAAGACCTCTCGGCGAGATACCAATCGGAGTTAGCCAATGGTTTTGGAAATCTAGCTTCGCGAGTAATTGCGATGGTGCACCGTTACTTCGATGGAGCCCTACCAGCTGCTGGCGCATTCACCGATGCCGACAAACAGGTTCAAGAAATTGCTGCGACCGCAATCAAGAATGCAGACTCTGCAATCGACGAGGTAGCAATCCATGATGCAATCGCATCGATTTGGACACTGGTCGACGAGCTAAACAACTACATCACCGTGCAAGAACCTTGGGTGCTTGCCAAAGACGAAGCGACTCGCGAGCGCCTTGGCACGGTGCTTAACACCACTGTCGAAGGTCTGCGCGTGCTTGCAATTGCGCTTGCTCCGGTGACGCCAAAAGCAACGGCAAAGCTTTGGAGCGCCATTGGTACCAGCCTCGGAAAGCTAGAAGATCAAAGACTTTCCAGCGCTGCCGCATGGTCGCAATTTGCGCCTGGTGCAAAGATTGGTGAACTCGAAGCCTTGTTCCCTCGAATCGAAACCGAAACCGGTCAGGCGAACTAAGTCTTGACTGAACCGGAATTCACGCGCAGTAGTTCGGCGGGCGAGGCACAATCAAAACTGGGAAAGCAAATAAATTTTCCCGAACTTCCGGATGCCCTGCCGATTCCGATTTACGACAATCACTGTCACCTCGAATTTGAATTTGATGATCGTTTAGGCGTCATGCCTTGGGCCGAAAACTTAGATAAAGGTCAATCTGTTGGCATAAAAGGCGTCGTGCAGGTCGGTGTCACTCTCGAGAGTTCTAAGTGGTGTGCCTGGTTAGCCGAGAATGACCAACGCGTGTTGGCCGCGGTAGCGCTTCACCCAAATGAAGCACCACTTTATGAAACTGAAACCGCGCTAATGGCTGCAATCTCTGAAATTGAGGAACTCGCTAAACAACCAAGAGTTAGAGCGATTGGTGAAACGGGCCTAGATTTCTTCAGAACCGAAGGTGCGAACAGCATCAACTTGCAGCAGAAAAGTTTTGAAGAGCACATCCGCATCGCGAAGGAAAATGACATCGCGCTAATGATTCACGATCGAGATGCGCACGATGCCGTAGTCGAAACACTGTTGCGCGTCGGACCCCCGAAGAAAGTGGTTTTTCACTGTTATTCGGGTGATGTCGATTTGGCCGAGATTTGCAACGAACACGGTTGGTACATGTCGTTCGCCGGAAATATCACCATCAAGCGAAACGACCACCTTCGAAATTCGCTCAAGATTGCCCGCAAAGATTTAATTTTGATTGAAACCGATGCACCGTTTTTGGCCCCCGAGCCATATCGAGGCCGACCTAACGCGCCTTATCTCGTTCCGGTTACCGCGAGAGCCATGGCTGAATATCTGGCGTTGCCACTTGAAGAACTTTGCGAACTACTAGCCACTAACACCGAAACGGTCTACGGCAACTGGGATAGCGATCGCTGATGGTTGAGTTATTGGGCGCCGCGGACATCCGAGAATTGGCCGATCGATTAGATGTCAAGCCAACTAAAAAGCTTGGTCAAAATTTTGTGACCGACCCAAACACAATTCGAAGAATTGTCACCGCGGCCAAATTGTCCGGCGACGAAACGGTTGTCGAGATTGGCCCCGGCTTAGGTTCATTGACCCTCGGGCTGCTCGAGGAGGCAAAAAGAGTTATCTCGGTGGAAATTGACCCGAAGATGGCTGCCGAACTCGAAAATACAATTTCTCGACGGGCACCCGGCGTCGATTTCATTTTGGTTTCGGCTGACGCCATGCAGGTCCGAGAATTACCTGCCGAACCCGAAGCGCTTGTCGCGAACTTGCCGTACAACATTTCTGTTCCGGTGCTTTTGCATTTTCTCGAAACGTTTCCAAGCATTAGTCACGGGCTAGTTCTGGTTCAAGCCGAAGTGGCACATCGACTTGCTGCGGCGCCGGGCTCAAAAGTTTATGGAATTCCAAGCATCAAACTTGCGTGGTATGCCGAAGCGCATTTGGCTGGCAATGTAGGGCGCACTATTTTTTGGCCGGTTCCTAATGTAGATTCCGCACTTGTATATTTTGCAAAACGAAAAGAACCCCTGGGCGATGAAGCATTGCGAAAGTTAACATTCGAGGTTGCTGACGCGGCATTTGGTCAGCGACGCAAGACTTTGCGTCAGGCGCTTTCCGACTGGGCGGGGTCTGCCGCCGAAGCAGAGAAAATTCTTATTGCCGCGAAAATTAACCCGCAGGCACGCGGTGAAGATTTAGACGTGCACGAATTTGTAAAAATTGCGCGCATCGTCGAGCAAAAGGGTTCGGGCGCGAATGACTGATTCGATCCGCGTTAGCACGCCAGCAAAAATTAATTTGTTGTTTGGTGTAGGTGCCTTGCAACCCGATGGCTACCACGAGGTCGCGAGCCTCTATCACGCTGTCGATTTGCTCGATGAATTGAAAATAAAATCTTCGTCTAGCTGGAGTATTGAACTTTCTGGGAATATTTCGCAGGCGCAGAAAGATGCGGTACCAAGTGGTGAAGATAATTTGGTCGTTCGAGCCGCCAAGCAGGTTGCGAAAATGTCAGGCATAGAAAGCCCGCATCCGGTTAGTTTTGAAATAACTAAAAATATTCCGGTAGCCGGAGGGCTAGCAGGTGGCTCGGCCGATGCCGCCGCCGCCCTGATCGCGGTCAACGAACTTTGGTGCACCGGATTGTCGGGTGAACAACTTCACACTGCCGCCGTGGCGCTCGGTTCTGATGTTCCTTTTTCATTGATTGGCGGAACGGCAATCGGTAAAGGCAGAGGAGAGAACCTAGAGCCGATCGAAGGCGTAAAGAAATTTAATTGGGTGCTTGCATTTTCGGAAATTGGTTTGAGCACTCCGCTGGTTTATCGACGTTTGGATGAAATTAGGACGTCTCGCGGAGAAGACATAACCGCGGCGAGGAATCTCGATGTTCCACAAAAACTAATCGACGCGTTGAGGTCTGGTGATGCAAGAGCCCTGGCAGCCGAATTGCGAAACGACCTACAAGAAGCTGCCATTGATTTGCGAAACGAGTTGTCCGAAGTAATTCAAACTGGCAAATCCGCGGGCGCTTTGGTTGGTTTTATTTCCGGTTCCGGTCCAACGGTTGCCTTCTTGACAGATTCCGCGGAAAGTTCGCAAGGGGTTTGCGAGGCACTAAAGGCTGTAGGTATTGAAGCGGTTGCGGTTAGCGGACCGGTTGTCGGGCCAGCTGGCATCCAAGCACTGGGGAACTAACGTGGCGCATCTATTAGGCGCCGAGGCAATCAGTCTCGAGTTTCCAACGAAGAAAGTATTTTCAGAAGTAACCATTGGGGTCAATGATGGCGATCGCATCGGAATTGTCGGCAACAACGGTGACGGAAAATCAACACTTCTAAAACTTCTTGCAAAGAAGATCGAAGCAGACTCGGGTCGAATCACTCATCGCAGTAATCTCAAAGTTGGCATGCTCGATCAGTCCGATTCTCTAAATGGAGAAGACACAATTGCTTTTTCGGTGGTCGGAGAACGCCCGGAACATACTTGGGCGGGAAATCCAAAAATACGTGATGTGATTTCAGGGCTGCTGAATGATCTCGATTGGAATAAACCGGTCGCCGGTCTTTCCGGCGGTCAACGCCGTCGAGTTTCGCTGGCGAAACTTTTGGTTCAGGACTTGGACATTTTGTTGCTCGACGAGCCAACTAACCACCTGGACATCGAAGGCGTGGCTTGGTTAGCAGAACACCTTAAAAATCGCTGGCCGGCATCGAGCTCGGGATTAATCGTGGTTACTCACGATCGTTGGTTCTTGGATGAAGTTTGTAATCTCACCTGGGAGGTTCACGATGGAATCATCGAACCTTTTGAAGGCGGTTACGCAGCGTACATTTTGCAGCGCAACGAACGCAATCGAAGTGCGGCTGCTAGCGAAGCCCGCAGGCAAAATTTGCTACGTAAAGAGTTAGCTTGGTTACGCAGGGGAGCACCGGCACGCACTAGCAAACCAAAATTTCGACTCGACGCTGCCTCAGAATTAATCGCAAATGAACCGGCTCCGCGCGATAAGGCAGCGCTCTCGCAATTAGCCACCGCGCGACTAGGCAAAGACGTAATCGATATCGAAAACCTGAGTTACACAATCGATGAGAATCATTTACTAACCGATGTCACTTGGCGACTTGGGCCGGGCGATCGCGTTGGCCTAGTAGGCGTTAACGGTGCGGGAAAAACCACACTCTTGCGTCTAATTCTAGGAGTCATTCAGCCCACGAGTGGGCGGGTAAAACTAGGCAAGACGGTCAACATCGCCATTTTGAGTCAAGAAGTAAAAGAGCTAGATGAATTTGCTGGCGAGCGGGTGCACGATCTTATTTCGCGCGAAAAATCATTTTTCATTGTCGACAAAAAAGAAGTCGGCATTGGTCAACTGGTCGAACAACTCGGATTTACTCAAGCGCAACTTCAAACGCCGATTGAAGATCTTTCCGGCGGGCAGCGCAGGCGCTTGCAATTCTTGAGACTTCTATTTGGTGAGCCCAACGTGTTAATTCTTGACGAGCCAACAAATGATCTAGACACCGACATTCTTGCCGCCATGGAAGACCTGCTCGATAGCTGGCCGGGAACTTTGATTGTCGTGAGTCACGATCGTTATTTACTAGAACGTGTAACCGATCAGCAATATGCACTACTCGGTGACGGACACCTACGTCACCTTCCCGGTGGTGTCGATCAATATTTACAACTTCGAAAACATTCTCTGAGTTCAAAGCCAGTGGAAGAAAAAACCTCAAAGCAACCTGAAAAATTATCTGGCTCTGCTCTTAGGGACGCCGAAAAGAATTTGTCGCGTATCGAGCGAGCGTTGGAAAAACTCGCCAACGAAGAAGTAGTTCTTCACGAAAAAATGGCGACATACGATCAGACTGATTACGCCGGTCTTACCGAGTTAGCCGCAAAGCAGACTGAATTCAACGACAAGCGCGAGCAATTAGAGCTCGAATGGCTGGAAACATCGGAGCTTTTGCAAGGCAAATAGCCAACGGTCCCCGCTTATCTGGCAGACTTATCCTGTGACACGGTCCCCCGTGGTGTAATGGCAACACTCCGCCCTTTGGAGGCGGCTTTCTTGGTTCGAGTCCAGGCGGGGGAGCGAGTTCAATTGACGGGAGCGCAATGAGCGAGAAACACCTAGCCGTGGTGGTCCTAGCCGCCGGCGAAGGCACTCGGATGCGCTCCAAAAAACCAAAGGTGATGCACGAACTTGCTGGCTTGCCACTTTTGGGCCATGTACTTGCAACCTCAAATTCGCTTGGTGCTGCGCACGTGATTCCAGTGGTGCGCCACCAAAAAGAAGCACTCGTCGATTACATCGAAGCGTTTTATCCAACTTCAAAAATTGCCTACCAGGATGAAGTTCCAGGGACTGGCCGCGCGGTCGAATGCGGACTTGAATCGCTACCGACAGATTTCAATGGCGCCGTGATCGTAACCAGTGGCGACGTTCCACTTTTAGATGTAGCAACCCTTGAAGCGCTGGTCGATGCTCACTTGGAATCAGACTGCGCAGCCACAGTTCTTTCGGCAGTGCTTGATGACCCAGCCGGATACGGTCGAATTCTTCGTGATGAAGCTGGCAAATTCACTCAGATCATCGAGCACCGCGATGCTAACGATGAACAACTAGACATCCAGGAAATTAATGCTGGCATTTATGTCTTCGACGCTTCGGAACTTCGTTCCGCACTTACCAAGGTCGGTTCGCACAATGCACAGGGCGAGAAATATCTAACCGATGTCGCTGCATTGCTGCGCGGCGAGGGCAAGCACGTGCAGGCACTTGCGGTTAGCGATAATTGGCTGGTAGCCGGAATTAACGATCGCGTGCAATTATCAGATGTTGCCACCGAATTGAACTATCGAATTTGCGAAGCATGGCAACGTTCGGGCGTCACCATCATGGACGCCAATTCCACTTGGATAGATGTCACGGTTCAACTAGGCGAAGACGTCACGCTTTTGCCGGGAACAATTTTGAAGGGCTTCACCACAATTGGTGCGGGCTCGACAATTGGCCCAGAAGTGATGATGACCGACTCCGAAGTCGGCGACAACGCCAAGGTAATTAAGTCTCACGTCACCGCATCCAAAATTGGCTCCGGCGCATCGGTTGGCCCTTACGCTTACCTGCGACCAGGAACCGACTTGGGGCAAGACGGCAAGATCGGAACTTTTGTCGAAACGAAGAATGCCAAGATTGGCGCCGGTTCTAAGGTTCCGCACCTGAGTTACGTAGGCGATGCAGAAATCGGCGAAGAGTCAAACATTGGTGCCGGCACAATTTTTGCCAACTACGACGGAGTTAACAAACACTCGAGCAAGATTGGATCGCACGTTCGATCTGGCTCGCATAACGTCTTCGTTGCACCTATTACGATTGGGGATGGAGCCTACACAGCAGCAGGATCCGTCGTAAGAAAAGATGTAGCACCAGGGGATTTGGCAATGAGCGTTGCACCACAACGAAACTTGGCCGATTGGGTTATCGCCCAACGACCGGGATCAAGCTCAGCCGAAGCCGCAAAGAAATCTAAAAAGTAAACCTTCATAAAGAGCGGGAGCCCAACTTGGAAATCACAGCGAGTAATTCAAAGAAACTCGTAATAGTGAGTGGGCGTGCCCACCAAGGCCTCGCCGAAGAAGTAGCCGATCTGCTCGGTACCAAAATCGTTCCGACCACCGCATATGACTTTGCGAACGGTGAAACTTTCGTTCGATACGAAGAATCGGTTCGCGGTGTCGATGCATTCGTGATTCAATCGCACGCCGCCGGAATCAACAATTGGGTAATGGAACAGCTTCTCATGTGTGACGCGCTGAAGCGTGCCAGCGCTAAGCGAATTACCGTTGTCGCTCCGTTCTTTCCTTACGCTCGCCAAGATAAAAAACACAAGGGACGTGAACCAATCTCGGCTCGTCTGATGACCGACCTGTTCAAAGCCGCCGGCGCAAATCGAATCATGTCGGTCGACTTGCACACCCCGCAGATTCAAGGTTTCTTTGATGGTCCGGTAGACCACCTTTGGGCGCTGCCAATGCTCGCCGATTACGCCAAAGAAAAATATTCCAACGAAGAGCTAACTGTTGTTTCTCCCGACTCGGGCCGTGTGCGCGTTGCCGACATTTGGGCCGAACGTCTGGGCGCTCCGCTGGCAATCATTCACAAGCGTCGCGATCCAGATCGCCCAAACCAAGTATCGGCGCACGAACTCGTGGGTGATGTTAAAGGTCGAACCTGTTTGCTGGTTGACGACATGATTGACACCGCCGGCACAATTGTTGCCGCGGCGAAAGCCCTAAAGGATAACGGCGCAGCTCGAGTTATCGTTGCTGCCACTCACGCGGTTTTCTCAGAACCTGCCGTCGAAAGACTCTCCAGCGGAATTGTTGACGAGGTAATCGTGACCAACACATTGCCAATTACTCCAGAAAAACAGTTCGACAGTCTGACCGTTCTTTCGATTGCTCCACTAATTGCAGCAGCCATCAGTGCGGTGTTTGGCGATGACTCAGTAAACAAGCTATTCCCTGGTCACGCCTAAGACTTAATGTCGCCCAAGCAACAAATCGGCCTAGCTGCCACAATCGGCATTGGTCTGGCTTCAATGCTCGGCGCTGGAGTGTTTGTCGTTTTCCGTGATGCCTTTAATTTTTCTGGTGAATGGCTTTACGCCGCACTATTTCTTGCGGCTAGCGTTGCAATCTTAAATTCAGCTTCGGTTTATCAATTGGCCAAGCAGGTAGACAGACCCGGCGGCACATACGCATACGCGAGGGTTTATCGAAACGACACCTGGTCGTTCGTTGCGGGTTTCACTTTTGTTTTTGGCAAAATCGGTTCGATTGCTGCAATTGCTTTGGCACTAGGTGAATACATCGTTCCGTCACAGCGGCAAATGTTCGCGACCATTTCAATTCTCGTGATGGTCGCAATTAACATTCTCGGAATTCAACGCACTGCGCTGGTTGCGCAAGTGCTTGCGGTAATTACAACTTCTTTTTTGCTATTTGCCATATTCAGTTCGATGGGTCGCGATGCATTGGCATCGCCAGCGGTTTCAACTTGGCCCACGAAACCGGGTTGGGGAATTGTAACCGGCGCTTCACTTATTTTCTTTGCCTTTGCCGGCTATGCGCGAGTGGCAACGTTGGGCAATGAAGTGCGAAATGCAAAACGAAATATTCCACGAGCCATTTTGATTTCACTTTCTACAGTCTTGGTAATTTACATCGCACTTACCGCGAGCCTGTTGCAGGTTCTGGGTGGCGAGAAACTCGCGAGCGCCGACGCGCCGTTTATTGCTTATTTTTCTCAACTCGGATTCAGCAATCTGGGTTGGCTCGTGACCGGAGTTGCCGTGCTGGCTTCTCTCGGATCGATTTTGGCGCTATTGGCTGGCGTGTCCAGAACGGCTGCCGAAATGGGTAAAGATCGCGAATTACCAAAACTTTTTGAATCTAGAAATCGATTCGGTTCGCCTTGGCTGGCCGAGGTAATAATCGCGGCTGGCTCAATTGCATTAGTGGCGGTTGGCCAACTCGCTTGGGTAATTGGTTTCAGTAGCTTCTCTGTTCTTCTTTATTACGCAATTGCACATCTGAGTGCGCTTGGTTTGCCAAAAGACCAACGTTCGCAACCTCGAATCATCGCCTATCTCGGCTTCGCGCTTTGTGCCTTGCTCGCATTCGCCGTGCCCGGTCCGGCGGTGGCGGTTTCGTCGGGAATTATCCTGGTTGCTCTGCTGGTTAGGGCTCGGCTACACTAAGAAACGAACAACGGCGAGGGCCTTCGGGCCGTTATCGACGGGGTATCTAGCCAAAAGGCTTGTCCTCGCGTGAAGCGCTTGAGTCGACAGAGATAAAAAGTAAAAACAGCGTGATTTTTTCGCGCGCAAAGAAAAGAGAAACTTATGAGCTCAGCTTCAAAGCTTGTTGCCGAACTTCGTACCAAGTTCGGTAAGGGTGCATCACGTCAGGCACGTGCTGCCGGCCGCACCCCAGCGGTAATTTACGGTCACGGATCAACTCCTCGCCACATCACAGTTCCAGCACACGAAGTTGCATTGATTCTTCGTCACAAGAACGCCGTTATCGACCTGACTATCAACGGTAAAGAGGAACAGGTTCTTGTTAAGAGCGCTACTAAAGACCCAGTAACTCAAATCATCGAGCATATCGACTTGGTTGAGCTGGTCAAGGGTGAGCGCGTTCACGTTGAAGTTCCAGTTCACATCGTTGGTGAGTCGCTATCGGGAACCACAATCGACCTTGAGCACAAGACAGTTAAGTTGGAAGTTGCAGCTGCAAGCATCCCTGACTTTGTTGAAGCCGTGTTCAATAAAGAGGGTGCCGGTTTCCACCTGTTGGCAAAGGACATCAAGATTCCTGCCGACTCAAAGATGGAACTTGGCCCAGACGAGCTAATTGCATCGGTAGTAATTACCAAAGCCGGACACGCAGAAGAGCTTGCTGAAGCCAAGCCTGCTGACGCTGCTCCTGCTGCAGATGCTGCAAAGGCAAAGTCTGAGTAATTCAGCATTTCTAATAGTCGGGCTCGGTAATCCTGGGCCCGACTATTCTGCTAACCGGCACAATGTTGGGCAGATGGCACTCGCAGTTCTTGCAGATCGCCACGGTGCAACTTTCAAAAGCCACAAAACCAACGCGTCGGTTGCAGAAGCTCGACTTGGATTCGGCGGAGCAAAACTTATTTTGGCAAAGCCGGCTTCATACATGAACACCAGTGGCGGACCAGTTTCGTCGTTGATGAAATTTTTTGACATCGACTTGGAGCACCTAATTGTGCTGCACGACGAATTAGACATCGACGCCGAGACCGTTCGAGTTAAGCAAGGCGGCGGTCACGCTGGTCACAATGGTTTGCGAGACATCATTTCTGCCTGTGGTTCAAACGACTTTTCTCGAGTGAGAATTGGAATCGGTCGCCCACCCGGCCGCATGGATACAGCCGATTTCGTGCTGAAGGATTTCAATTCAACCGAACGCAAAAATTTACCGGTGACTCTTGAGCTTGCCGCTGACGCCACTGAAGAAATAGTTCAGCGCGGTGTACTCGAAGCTCAAAACCGCTTCAACGCTTAATTCCCGCTTACTCTTTCGCGCATAGCGACTTACACTTAACGCTGTGAGTGTAGAAAATCTCAAGGCCCTGTCGCGCCTTGCCGCGCTCATTTCAGACAGCTATTCGTTTTCGGGGCTGCAATCAAAGATAAAAAAAGATCGAGTAGACATAGTTGCACCCATCGGTGCACACTCGGTAGTCGCCCAAATAATTTCCGACCTGCGAAGCGGTGCAAAGAACTCGAGCGTTCAATTAGTGGTCACCGCTACCGGGCGCGAAGCCGAAGACACAGCGGCGGCAATTAGATCACTAGCACCCGATTCCGAAATTCTTGAGTTCCCGTCCTGGGAGACACTGCCACACGAGAGACTTAGCCCGAGCCCTGAAACAGTTGGCAAGCGACTTCAGGTGCTTCATCGACTTAATGAAATTTCAAAGAGCAAGGCGGTCACCGAGCCGGTTTACATTTTCGCTTCGGTGCGTGCCGTACTGCAACCTGTCGTTGCCGGTCTCGCGAGCCACCCGCCACTTAAGCTGGAACGCGGCGAAGACTATTTGTTATTTGAGTTGAGTTTAAAACTTGTCGAAATTGCCTATTCGCGAGTTGACATGGTTTCTCGTCGAGGTGAATTTGCCGTTCGTGGTGGAATCTTGGATATTTTCCCAACTACTGCTGAACACGCACTTCGTTTGGAATTTTTTGGCGACGAACTCGAAGAGATTCGACCTTTTGCCGTTTCCGATCAGCGCACCATTGCCGAATTCGACGCGCCAAAAGAATTAGAAATTTACCCGGCTCGCGAAATCATCATCACACCCAGCGTCGCAGGTCGAGCACGGGAGATGGTTCACGAATTTCCCAACATTTCTACAATGTTGGCCAAAATTGCCGAAGGCATTCCGGTAGATGGAATGGAATCACTAGCGCCGGTGCTTGTCGATGGTCTTGTTCCGCTAACAGATTATCTTCCGAGCGATGCTCTGGTGCTAATGCTCTCGCCAGAAAAATCAGCAACCCGTGCTGCGAGTTTGGTCGAAACCAACGAAGAGTTTCTGCATGCGGCATGGGATGCTGCTGTCGAAGGGGCAAAGGCGCCAATTGACCTTTCCGCGGGTGGTTTTGTCGACCTGTCTCAATTTAAAGATTCAATTGCCGGCAGGCAGTTTTTCACAATTTCACAATTTGGTGCCGACGATGAATCGCTGGTGAACCTGGGAATTTTAGAAATTCCAAACTTTAAAGGGCTCGACACAACGGCGATCGAGTGGCTCGAAGATCAAACCAAACAAGGGCTTCGAGTTGTGGTCGTGGCCGAGGGTCACGGAACCGTAGAACGATTAAATGAACAATTAAATGCTGCGGGTATTTCTGGAGAAGTTGCACAAGGAAACCTTCGCAGGGGATTCGTTGCACCGGACTCAAAAATTATTGTTATTACCGAAGCCGAGTTCTACGGCAGAAATAATTCCTATGTGAGCCAACAGGTTCGCAAACTTGCACCGAAACGCGGACAAGCCGTTGATCCTCTCGCCTTGAAGCAAGGCGACTACGTGGTGCATGAGACGCACGGAATTGGGCGATTCACTGAATTAGTCGAACGAACCAGTGGCGTGGGTGCCGCGCAACACACTCGTGAATATTTACTCATCGAATACGCACCATCGCGCCGGGGATATCCGGGCGACACCTTGTTTGTGCCAACCGATCAACTTGATTTGTTGACTCGCTACGTCGGTGGCGAAGCGCCGGTGCTTTCGAAGATGGGCGGAAGCGACTGGGCTAGAACCAAGGGCAATGCGCGCAAAGCGATTCGTAAGATTGCCATCGACTTAGTGAAGCTTTATTCGGCACGCATGAAATCTCGCGGTCACGCGTTCGGCCCAGACACTCCTTGGCAGCACGAGCTCGAAGAAGCTTTTTCGTTTGTTGAGACTCCCGACCAATTAACCACGATCGATGAAGTAAAGCGCGACATGGAACGCGAGATTCCCATGGATCGACTTCTTGCTGGCGACGTTGGCTACGGAAAAACCGAGGTTGCAGTTCGTGCAGCATTCAAAGCTATCCAGGACGGAAAACAGGTTGCCATGTTGGTGCCAACAACTCTTCTGGTTCGCCAGCACACCGATACTTTCGAAGCGCGATACGCGGGTTTTCCGGTCAACGTTAGATCGCTATCACGTTTTCAGACCGACAAAGAAGTTAAAGAAACAATTCGCGGATTGGCAGACGGCACAGTCGATCTGGTAATTGGAACTCACCGTTTGCTTTCGGATTCGGTGAAGTTTAGGAATCTTGGGCTCATCATTATTGATGAAGAACAGCGATTCGGCGTTGAGCATAAAGAAAAACTCAAGGCACTGAAAACTAATGTCGACATCTTGTCCATGTCGGCAACCCCGATTCCGAGAACTCTAGAAATGGCAATTACCGGTATCCGTGAAATGTCAACGCTAGCAACACCACCAGAGGAGCGTCATCCGATCTTGACTTACATCGGCGGGTATAGCGAGAAGCAGGTTGCTGCGGCAATTCGTCGAGAACTAATTCGCGAAGGACAAGTATTTTTTGTACACAATCGCGTTAGCACCATCGACAAAGCAGCCAGGGACTTGGCGGAACTTGTGCCCGAAGCGCGTATAGCGGTTGCGCACGGACAAATGTCCGAGACCGCTCTAGAGCAAGTCGTGGTTGATTTCTGGGAACGGAAATTTGATGTTTTGGTTTCGACCACAATCATTGAAACTGGAATCGACATTCCAAACGCAAACACGCTAATTGTTGATCGCGCCGAAAACTTTGGATTGTCTCAGCTTCACCAAATTCGTGGTCGAGTTGGCCGAAGCCGTGAGCGCGCCTATGCCTATTTCTTTTACGATCCAAGCAAACCGCTAACCGAAACTGCACATGACCGCTTGGCGACTATTGCTTCTAATAACGAACTTGGTGCCGGCATGCAGGTTGCGCTAAAAGACCTTGAGATTCGCGGTGCCGGAAACTTGCTAGGCGGGGAACAGTCTGGTCATATTGCCGGGGTCGGTTTTGATTTGTACCTGCGCATGATTGGTGAAGCCGTTGCCGACTTCAAGGGACAAAAGATTGAATCGCCGGCCGAATTGAAACTTGAACTACCAGTCGACGCTCACATTCCGCACACTTACGTCGACAGCGAGAGGCTGCGGCTTGAGGCATATCACAAACTTTCTGCAGCAAGTGGTGAGCTCGGTAATCGCGCGCAGCTCGACGCAATTCTTGCCGAATTAGAAGATCGATATGGCAAGGCACCCGAAGCCGTGTTGAATTTGATCGAGGTGACCGAATTACGGCAGCAAGCAAATCGACTCGGGCTCAAGGACTTGAATGTTCTTGGAATGCAAACAAAATTACAACCGGTCGAACTAACTGAATCCGAATTGGTTCGCCTAGCCGCCGAGTACCCGGGAACGAAGTACTTGCAATCGGCAAGCATGCTGATGCTTTCCGCGCCTAAAGACGAACATGGCGAACCGTTGCGCGACAAGGCAATAATCCATTGGGTCTGGTCGCTGTTGGCTAAGGTTTTTACTAAACCGGAAGAAATAACAAATGACAAAACTTGACGAGCTAATTGCAGTGGCGCATAAACTTCGAGCGCCGGGTGGTTGCCCCTGGGACGCCGAGCAGACTCACGATTCGCTAACTAAATACCTTCTCGAAGAAACCTACGAACTGATCGATGCTATTGAGTCAAAAAATCGCGACGAAATTATAGAAGAACTCGGTGACGTTCTCTATCAAGTAATTTTCCACTCCGACTTGGCAGCATCCGGTTCGCTGGGCGATGCGTTTGACATCGAGGATGTTGCCGAAGTAAGCGCGAAGAAAATGATGGGCCGACACCCACATGTTTTTGGCACCGAAGAGGAACTTGCCAAGTATGCAGCCAAGACCGGCGATGATGTGATGGTCAACTGGGACGATCACAAGAAAAAAGAAAAGCCGCACCGCGAAAGCATTCTCGATGGAATTCCGCAGGCAATGCCGGCGCTTGCACTCGCCGACAAGGTTCTTGGCAAAGCCGAAAAAATTGGTTTGCTCGACGGAAATGCACCTGGTCCATTTAGCGTGACCAGCGAGGCAGAGCTCGGGGCAATCTTTTTGGCAATCGTGACATCGGCTCGAGCTGCTGGTTTGGATTCCGAACGAGCACTTAGAAGTGCATTGCGCGAACTTCAGGTCGAGATTCGCGAAGTTGAATTAGATGACGCTAATGATGCCGGCATCATCGCCAAGCCTTCCGAGTAAATCAAACATTCTCTGGCAAACTTGACGCATGGCTAAAGACGTCAATCCAGCGCGCGGAATGCGCGATTTTTTGCCGTCTGAAAAATTGAAACGCGATCAGGTACTCGCCATGATTCGCGTGACCTACGCCGCCCACGGCTTTCAAGAAATCGAAACTCCGGCGCTAGAAGACCTTGATCGACTTACTTCGGGTCAAGGCGGCGATAACGAGAAGCTTGCTTTCAGAGTCATGAAACGCGGCGATGAATTGGAAAAAGCGCTCGGGTCTACATCGACCGACGAATTGGCTGATCTTGGTTTGCGATACGACCTAACGGTTCCGCTGACTCGCTACTACGCAACCAATCGCGCGAAACTTCCAAAAGTATTCAAGGCGATTCAGGCTGGTCCGGTTTGGCGCGCGGAACGTCCGCAAAAGGGTCGTTACCGACAATTCATGCAGTGCGACATCGATATCATCGGCGATTCCTCAGAACTTGCGGAAATTGATTTGCTTGCATCTTCTCTCGACGCTCTAGACCGCATTGGGCTTTCTAACGCAACCATCCGTGTCAATCACCGTCAACTACTTTTGAATTTGCTTGAAGGTCTCGGCGTACCAGCATCTGGTCGCCCGAGCGCAATGATCATCATCGACAAATTAGACAAAATCTTTGCCGAGGGAGTGGTTGCAGAACTCGGGGAAAAGTTTGGTGCCAAAGTTTCCGAGGCTGCGGCTGGTTGGCTTGCGACTCTCAAGTCTGACCTTGAAGTTCCAAGTGAATTACAAAATATTTTTGCTGCGGTTGAGTCGCATTTCGGAAAAGGGCGTTTGAGGTTTGATCCAACTCTGGTTCGCGGAATGGGTTATTACACCGGGCCAATTTTTGAAATCGAACACCCAGAGTCGGGTTCTTCAATTGGCGGCGGCGGTCGATACGACGGAATGGTCGGGCGATTCACTGGTGAAGAAGTGCCGGCTGTTGGAATTTCTATCGGATTCGAACGAGCGGTCGAACTGGTTCCTGACGACAAGATTTTCCCGTTTCCTTCGAATTTGGTTTTGGTGCTTGAATCAGACGATTCGTCAATCGTGGCTAACGCTCTAGCGCTGCAACCCGCTTTGTTTGAACACGGATACACGGTTCGGCTCGAGCTTCGCCCGAAAAAACTGAACCTTTTACTCGATGCCTTAGCCGAGCAGGGCTTTAGCCACTTCGCCCTGGTTGGCGTTGATACGACGACCATGGAAAACCTCGATATCAAACCAATCGCCTAAACTGGAGGCAATACAACGGCGTTTAGCGTCGTTCGGCGCGCTCAGGTAGTTCGATACATTTATAAGGAGCCATTTTGTCAATCATTGAAGCCATCGGTGCTCGTGAAATTCTAGATTCACGCGGAAATCCAACAGTAGAAGTAGAAGTACTTCTCGAAGATGACAGCTTTGGCCGCGCTGCGGTTCCATCGGGCGCATCCACTGGCGCCTTCGAGGCACATGAAAGTCGCGATGGAGACAAGTCTCGCTACCTCGGCAAAGGTGTTCAGAATGCAGTTCGCGCTGTAGTTGAAACAGTCGATGAAGCTTTGGTTGGTTTCGACGCCCTCGACCAGCGCCTGGTTGACGCAGCGTTAATTTCTTTGGATGGCACTGCTACCAAGTCGAACCTTGGAGCAAACGCAATTCTTGGAGTATCGCTTGCTAACGCACGTGCCGCTGCCGAATACACTGCACAGCCGCTGTATCGCTACCTTGGTGGCCCAAATGCTTACACACTTCCTGTTCCACTAATGAACATCATTAATGGTGGAGCTCACGCCGACACCGGGGTAGACATCCAGGAATTTATGATCGTGCCACTTGGTGCAGAAACTTTTAGTGAAGCAATGCGCTGGGGCGTTGAGGTTTATCACGCGCTGAAGAGCTTGCTACACAGTAAAGGTCTTTCAACCGGACTAGGTGACGAAGGCGGTTTTGCACCAGAGCTTCCAACCAACGCCGCTGCACTTGATCTGATTGCCGAAGCCGTTGCCAAAGCCGGTTACAAATTGGGCACCGACATTGCACTCGCACTAGATGTTGCATCAACCGAGTTCTATTCCGAATCGACTAAGAAGTACACCTTTGAAGGTAAAGAGCGCACTTCAGATGAAATGATCGAATACTACGCAGACCTAGTTGCAAAGTATCCGCTGGTGTCAATTGAAGACCCGCTAGCAGAGGACGACTGGGCTGGTTGGACAAAGATGACCGCACAACTTGGTTCAAAGGTTCAGCTTGTTGGAGACGATTTATATGTAACCAACCCAGCACGTTTGCAAAAGGGAATTGACGAAGCCGCAGGCAATGCAATCTTGGTAAAGGTAAACCAGATCGGAACTTTGACCGAAACTTTAGATGCTGTATCACTTGCACAGCGAAACGGAATGAAGGCAATCATTTCTCACCGCTCTGGAGAAACCGAAGACACTTTCATTGCAGACCTTGCCGTTGCAACAAATGCGGGACAGATCAAGACCGGAGCGCCAGCTAGATCAGAGCGCGTCGCAAAATACAACCAACTGCTTCGCATCGAAGAAGAACTTACCGATGCAGCTTTTTACGCTGGTCGTTCGGCGTTCCCTCGTTACAAAGCCTAATTTTCTAGCAAACTAGAAAGATGAAAACTCCTCGCAGAGCTGCACCGGCACAGGTTGCCGTCGCTCTGCGGGGTTTTCGTTTTAATGCACCAACTTTGACTTTGCTCATTGTCATAGTTTTTGGTGTTGTTACTCTCGCACCAAGATTGCAAACTTGGTTTGTGCAAAGACAGCAGATTGCTGAGGCACAAGCTGCGCTCGATCAGTCAAAGCAAGACGTTGAGAAAATGAAAATAGAGCGAAAGCGATGGGAAGACCCGGCCTATATTCGCTCGCAGGCTCGCGACCGACTTTATTATGTGATGCCTGGTGAAATTTCTTATTTGGTGCTTGATGCAAACGGCGTGGACACTTCGGATACCAGTGGAACTGTTGGTGCCAAGATGGCAGCCGATAAAAACAACGCCTCGATTAGCGATTCGATCTACCAGACAAAAAATAACTGGGTCGATGCTGTTCTAGAAACTGTAATTCGTGCCGGGGTAGAGCAGCCGGTAGATCCGACGAATCAACCGCAAGCAAGTTCGAGCAAATAAATATGCCGCTTACCCCAGCAACCGAAGCTGACATTGCCGAGGTTTCAAAACAACTCGGCAGGCAAGCTAGAGACATCGTTGCCATTGCAGCTCGTTGCCTTTGTGGAAAGCCAGTCGTTGTTCACACTGCACCGCGTTTAGCCGATGGAACACCTTTTCCTACGACCTATTATTTGACCCACCGCGCGGCTACAGCGGCGGTGTCGACGCTCGAGGCGAGTGGCTTCATGGCCGAACTTCAAAATCGATTGGCAACTGAACCAGATTTAGCCGCGGAGTATCAAACCGCACATGAAAACTATTTGGTCGACCGCGAAAAGACCGCTCGCGAACTCGGACTCGAGGTTCCAGAGATCGAAGGCATCTCGGCGGGCGGAATGCCGACTCGCGTTAAATGCCTGCATGCTCTGATCGGTCACTCGCTAGCAGCCGGCCCAGGAGTAAATCCGATCGGCGATTTGGCACTCGCCGCCTGCGCATGGCAGCCCACTCGATGCGCATGCGAAAGTGACTAAGCCCGAAGTTTGTTAGCGCATCGTGCGGTAGAGCCAACCAGAAAGATAGTAAATTAGAGGAATGCCTGAAATCTCAACTGGCGCTGCTGCGCCAAAAATTCTTATCGTCGGTGGCGGTTACACCGGTTTCTACACATCCTTCAAGCTAGAAAAAATGCTGAAACAAGGTGAAGCAGAGGTCACTCTTGTTGATCCGCTTCCGTACCTGACCTACCAGCCATTTTTGCCTGAGGTAGTTGCAGGATCAATCGAAGCGCGTCATGTTGTTACTTCGCACCGTCGCCACCTCAAGCGCACCAACATTATTTCAGGCAAAGTAACTTTCATCGATCACAAGAACAAGACCGCAACAATTGAAGTTGCCGGAGCTCCTGCATACCAGCAGAAGTATGACCAAATCGTAGTTACTGCCGGTGCAGTTTCGAGAACTTTCCCAATTCCAGGTGTTGCAGACAATGCGATTGGCTTGAAGACAATCGAAGAAGCGGTCGACATTCGTAACCGAATCATGAACAACTTGGATAAAGCCGCAAACCTACCTGCTGGCGCAGCTCGCGATCGTCTTTTGACTTTCGTAGTTGTCGGTGGAGGTTTCGCCGGCATCGAAGTATTCGCAGAAATGCGTTCATTGGTTAGCTACCTGTTGCGCTACTACCCAAACATTTCTTTTGCAGACACTCACTTCCACCTAATTGAAGCCATGGGCCGCATCATGCCTGAAGTTGCTTTGAATACCAGCGAATGGGTTATTGCAAACCTGGATAAGCGTGGAGCAAAGATTCACCTAAACACTCAGCTTCAGTCTGCCGAAAATGGTCGAATCGAACTTTCAACTGGCGAATCTTTCGAATCAGATGTAATCGTTTGGACTGCCGGCGTTATGGCTCATCCATTCGTTCGAAACACAGACTTGCCAATTGACGAGCGCGGTCGCATTACCGCGAAGGCAACTTTGCAAGTTGCTGAAGGTGAAAACCTTGTGGTTGATGCCTGGACGGCAGGCGACGTATCTGCTGTGCCAGATCTTTCGGGTGGCGGCGTTGGAGGTTTCTGCGTGCCAAACGCACAGCACGCTGTTCGTCAGGCAAAACTTTTAGCCGCAAACATTGTCGCGACGTTGCGCGATCAAGTTGTAAAAGATTACTTGCACAAGAGCTTGGGTGCCGTTGCCGGTCTTGGCGTTGGCACCGGTGTTTACCAGTACCGCAAACTTGCAATCAAGGGATTCATTGCTTGGTTGATGCATCGCGGTTACCACGGTCTGGCCATGCCAATGTGGGAACGCAAGATTCGAGTAATGTCTGGATGGCTTTGGAACTTCTTGCTACGTCGCGACATCGTTGCGATTTCGGCAACCAAGGAACCACGATTAGCGTTCGAGACTTTTGCGTCTCGTCCAAAAGCTTAAAACTCAAGCAATTCATACACGCGTCGGACAGCGGGACGGCAAAAACTGAACTGTAATTCAGTTTTTATTGCCCCGCTCGGCCCTCGCCTCCATAGCCCAATGGCAGAGGCAGACGACTTAAAATCGTCACAGTGTGGGTTCGAGTCCCACT
>JBJTNR010000128.1:0-2822 GCA_046074145.1 Rhodoluna sp. | reverse complement strand
AAGAATTCCTCAAGGAACCTCAAAAGTTCCAAGCGGTTGGCGCGAAAATACCTCGCGGTGTTTTGCTTTACGGCCCTCCGGGTACCGGTAAGACTTTGGTCGCAAAGGCAGTTGCGGGTGAAGCGGGTGTACCGTTCTTCTCAATTTCAGGTTCTGACTTCGTGGAAATGTTTGTCGGTGTCGGTGCATCTCGCGTGCGCGATCTTTTCGAACAAGCCAAGGCAGCGGCACCCGCAATTATTTTCGTTGACGAAATCGACGCAGTTGGTCGTCACCGTGGTGCCGGAATTGGTGGCGGTAACGACGAGCGCGAACAAACTTTGAACCAGTTGCTCGTCGAGATGGATGGTTTCGATTCACGCACCAACGTCATCTTGATTGCGGCAACCAACCGTCCTGACATTCTTGACCCAGCGCTGTTGCGTCCTGGTCGTTTCGATCGTCAGATCGGAGTCACCGCTCCAGACCTAATCGGTCGCGAGCAGATTCTTAAGGTGCACGCCAAGGGCAAGCCAATCGCAGACGACGTCGATCTAGCCGTGATTGCTCGCCGCACCCCTGGCTTCACCGGTGCGGATCTCGCAAACGTCTTGAACGAGGCTGCGCTATTGACCGCCCGTCAGAACGAGAAGCAGATCACCGCGGCTACCCTCGACGAGGCTATTGACCGCGTAATTGGTGGGCCACAGAAGAAGTCTCGCCTGATGCAGGACCGTGAGCGTCTAAACACCGCGTACCACGAGGCCGGCCACGCTCTGGTTGCTGCCTCGATGAACGACAGCGACCCGGTCACCAAGGTGACCATCCTTCCTCGCGGACGCGCACTCGGCTACACCATGGTGCTTCCAATCGAAGATCGCTACTCGGTCTCACGTAATCAGTTGCTCGACCAGATTGCTTATGCAATGGGTGGCCGCGTTGCCGAAGAAATTGTTTTCCACGATCCAACTACCGGAGCGTCGAACGACTTCGAGAAAGCAACATCGATTGCTCGCCAGATGGTTACTCAATATGGTTTCAGCGAAAACATTGGCGCAGTAAGTTTCGGAAACGGTGGAGAAGTTTTCATCGGTCGAGACATGGCACAGCAGCGTGATTACAGCGAAGCTACCGCGCAGCAGATTGACAAAGAAGTTCGCGCAATTGTTGAAGCAGCACACAATGAGGCTTACAAGGCACTCACTGCAAACCGCAAGGTACTCGACGCTCTTGCTAAGGAATTGATGGAGCGCGAAACTTTGAACCAAGAAGAGATCGCGCGCATCTTCAAGAATGTGAAGAAGCTGCCTCGCCGTCGTCAGTGGTTGTCGTCAAAGACTCGCCCAGTTTCAAAGCAGGGTCCGATTGCAATTCCGTTAAAGGGATCTTCTGCTGCGAAGGAAAAAGCTGCGAAAGCTGCAGCCGCAAAAAAGCCAGCCGCAAAACGAACCGCAGCTAAGAAGAAGTAAATGGTTGACCAACAGCGCATCGAAGCCGCGGTCACCGAATTGCTAAATGCAATCGGTGAAAACCCGCAGCGCGATGACCTGTTGGCCACTCCAAAAAAAGTTGCAGAGGCTTACGGAGTTTTCTTCAGCGGCATCGGAGTAGACCCAAAGACAGCACTCGGTGAAACTCTCGCTGCCGAACACAATGAGGTAGTAATTCTCAAGGACATCGAGTTCGTGTCGATGTGCGAGCACCACCTGCTTCCATTCACCGGCGTTGCTCACATCGCCTACCTGCCGAACGACCGAGTGGTCGGTCTTGGCCGTCTGCCAAAGGTGGTCGAGATCATCGCTCATCGCCCGCAACTGCAAGAAAACCTGACTGCGCAGATCGCCGATGCCATTGAGCAGGGGCTTGATGCCAAGGGCGTCGTGGTGGTCGTGGAAGCCCGTCACCACTGCGTGGTCTCCCGCGGAGCCCGACAACCAGAGGCCAACACTGTGACCATGTCTGCCCGTGGTGCCTATGACGAACCAATTGCTCGCGCCGAAATCATGGCGCTCATCACCAAATGACCTTGCCGCTAATCATGGGTGTGCTCAACACCACACCAGATTCATTTTCAGACGGCGGGCAGTACCTAACGCTCGATGCTGCGATGGCACAAGTGCAAAAAATGGTCGCCGAAGGCGCTCAGATTATTGATGTCGGCGGTGAGTCCACTCGACCAGGTGCCGAACGCGTCGAAATCGAAGAAGAGCAACGCAGAGTCATCGAAGTGATTCGCTCAATCAAATCGAATTACAAAATATTGGTGAGCATCGACACCATGAATGCGGCAACGGCTGTCGCTGCAATCGAAGCCGGAGCAGACATTATCAATGATGTCTCCGGTGGTCTCGCCGACGACGCAATGTTTGCGGTAGCTGCACAAAGTCAGGTACACATTGTTATTTCGCACTGGCGTGGATTCAGCACCGAGATGGATTCGCTAAATGATTATGACCACGTTGCTCGCGATGTGGCTCGCGAATTACAAGAACGTATCGATAAAGCGATTGCCTCTGGCATCACTCGCGAACAAATCATCGTGGATCCGGGATTGGGCTTCGCCAAAGACGCAGAACAAAACTGGCAATTAGTGGCAAACCTAAATGAATTAGAAAAACTCGGATATCCAATCTTGGTAGGTGCATCCAGAAAGCGTTTCATCGCGAGTGCTCTAGATGCCGAAGATCCAAAATCAGTTTCGAATGGACGTCGCGATATGGCTACTGCGGTACTAACTGCACTGTTGCTGCAGAGAAACCTATGGGGAGTGCGGGTGCATGACGTACAGGCCACAGCTGATGCCATGGCATTGGTGTCGGCATTACGCGAAGCCGAATAAAGTT
>JBJTNR010000127.1:0-2562 GCA_046074145.1 Rhodoluna sp. | reverse complement strand
GAATTTTTCCACGAAGCGGCAAGATTGCTTGCGTCTCTGGGTTACGCCCGCGAACTGCAGAACCGCCAGCCGAGTCACCCTCAACGATGTAAATTTCTGAAACTTCTGGGTTGCGTGAAGAACAGTCGCGAAGTTTTCCTGGCATGCCACCGGATTCGAGCAAACCTTTTCGACGAGTTGCCTCGCGAGCTTTTCGTGCTGCCTGTCGTGCGGTCGCAGCTTGAATTGCTTTGCGCACGATATCTTTTGCCACGTTCGGGTTGCGACTAAGCCAGTCACCAAATTCTTCGTTGACCACTTTTTGCACGAAAGCCTTGGCTTCGGTGTTGCCGAGTTTGGTTTTGGTTTGACCTTCAAACTGTGGTTCGCCCAGCTTGACCGAAATTACGCAGGTTAAGCCTTCGCGGCAGTCATCACCAGACAGGTTTTCGTCTTTTTCTTTAAGCAGGTTTTTCTCGCGTGCGTATTTATTGATCAGCGACGTAAGTGCTGTTCTAAAACCCTCTTCGTGAGTTCCACCTTCGTGCGTGTTAATTGTGTTCGCGTAGGTGTGCACCGATTCGTTGTAAGCGTTAGTCCATTGCATTGCAATTTCGACCGACATGTTTTTCTGCTTGGTTTCGGCTTCGAACGAAATAATTTCTGGATTAACAATTTCGGATTTCTTCGAGGAGTTTAAATACTCGACGTAATCTCTTAATCCATTTTGGTAAAGGTAAGTGTCTTCGCGACCGCTGCGTTCGTCGGTCAACGAAATAGTTAAGCCTTTATTTAAGAAACACATTTGTTGGAAACGTGAGCGCAAAGTTTCGTAATCGTATTCAACGGTTTCGAAAATATCCGGGTTAGCTAAAAATTCGATCATGGTGCCGGTCATGTCTGCTTCGCCAGCTTTTTTCAAATCTGAATCTGGAACACCCATGGTGTAGGTCTGAGTCCAGAAGTGACCCTCGCGTGCAACCGCGACGCGAAGTTTTGTTGAAAGCGCGTTAACTACCGACGCACCAACACCGTGCAGACCACCAGAGACCGCGTAACCGCCGCCGCCAAACTTTCCACCCGCGTGACGAATTGTGAAAACAACCTGAACCGTCGAAATTCCTTCGGTTGGGTGTTTAGAAACAGGGATGCCTCGACCGTTGTCTTCGACGCGAATCCATCCGTCGGCGGTGATGGTGACGTTGATGGTGTCGCAGTGACCGGCGAGAGCTTCGTCGACCGAGTTGTCGACAATTTCATAGACGAGGTGGTGCAGACCACGGGGACCGGTTGATCCGATATACATTCCGGGACGTTTACGAACCGCTTCGAGTCCTTCGAGGACTTGGATGCTGCCAGCGTCGTAACTTTGTTCTGCTGAACTATTTTTTGCAGCCATTGAGCTTAAAACCCCTATTTCTTAAGTAGTTAAGCCCTATCGAAATGCACTCCGGTGAGCGACCTATTTTCGGGGTGATTAACTGCTCTAAGACTACCGCAAATCCCAGTGTTTTATTGGCATTCAGGGCTGATTGTGGATAACTTTCCACAGGCGAAAAGGGGCTGGTTTTGCCTAACCATAAGTGTCCCGTGGACCCCTACCGGGCACCGATCGGGGACCCTTTTTCCAGCTCGGAGCATCCGGGCCAAGCAGCTTCAAGGCGTTGATTTCCAGTGCCGGATAAGCCGCCTGAATCTTCTCGAGAATCTGAGCTTGCATGAGGCGAAGCTGGGTTGCCCAGGCGGTCGACTTGCAACGAATTGTGAGGGTGCCGTTGATCACGGCTTCTGGCTGACTGGCTGCGGCGTTGGTTTCGCCAATCACTTCGGCCCAGTGCGCAAATAGTTCGGCCTCGGCCATTTGACCTTCCCAGCGAAAATCACGAAGGATTCCATCGATGCTGGCTCCGGCTTTTATGACGTCGCGACCCTTGTCAAAGGGTTTTGAATTTTCGGCTTCGGCCTTTTTTGCAATGCGCTTCGCCTCTCGACTCAAGCGACCGGTTACGGCTTCGCGCATAGTCCAATAAAACTCTTGCGCAAAGTCGCGCTTCTGTTCATCACTCAACTGCGGTCACCTCGCCAGCTTTCACATTAAAGACTGTAGCGACAAGTTGCTTTGGCACATCTTCAGCAACCGCTGCGGTAATCAAGACCTGTTCGTTTTTGCCGACCAGTTCGGCAAGTCTTTCGCGCCGCCCGGCATCGAGTTCAGCAAAGACATCGTCGAGAATTAAAATCGGGTCGCCGCTTCGAGTTTCTGCCCGAAGTAATTCGATTGACGCTAGTCGAAGTGCTAGTGCGTAAGACCAGCTCTCGCCGTGCGACGCGTAACCTTTCGCCGGAAGCGTGCCGAGCATTAAAACCAAATCATCGCGATGCGGGCCAACTAGCGTAATTCCTCGTTCGAGTTCTTTCGCGCGAACCTTTTCTAGTTTTTCACTGAATAGTTTTTCAATGTCTTCGCGATTGCTGGTATGCAAAACCTCAAGGTCATCGGATTCATCGCCATCTATCACCAGTGAACCGAGCAGTGAAGATTTAATTAGAATTCTAGGTTCGTTGTTTGCGATAGCAATCGCC
>JBJTNR010000126.1:0-3863 GCA_046074145.1 Rhodoluna sp. | reverse complement strand
TGACATTCCAGTAATTGTTAATCCGCCGGTTCGTGCACGCCATTCGATTTCCGAAACGCCACCGCCGGTCAACGTGCCCCTGGTAGCTTCAAGTCCAGTAGCGCCACCACCGGTTTATTCGCCTCCACCACAGGCACCTTTGCTACCAAGTTATGCACCACCAGTTTCGGCACCGGGTGTCGCTAAGAATCTTTTCGATCAAACTCCATCGGCCGTCACCGAGACCGGGCAGAACCCACTCTTTTCGGTTTCGCCTAACTTAAATCTCGAGCCGCAAACCGCGTCAATAATTATTCAGCCAATCGACCCGTTGGCAAATTTGAATATTTCAATTTCCGAAACCGGCGAAATGCTGCGTACCGGCTCGATCGAACTTCCGAACCTAAATACTCAAACCGGTGAAATTGCAACAGTTGAATCCACGGTAGTCGATGACGCTATCACTCAGGATTCGATAGCTGGTTACGTCTCGACAATTGCACCGATGCGAGCCAGCGGGGTAGTTAACACTTCTGGAAAAATTGGAATCATGCCAAAAAAGCGCGTGCGTGGACAGGGCCAGGTTTACCTAATGCTTAGCGTTTCCATTTTTATGGTCGCGGTAGGCGGGCTGCTACTCGGCGCATTTATGCTCGGGTTTTTTAAATAAAAAGGAATCATGACAGCAACTGCAAAAGCAATTCAACTAGCAAATATCGCGGCGCAAGCGGCCGCCGACAAACTGGGTGAAAACATTGTGGCCCTCGACGTAACTTCGCCGATGCCACTTACCGATATCTTTCTTTTGATTTCCGGAAGAAACGAGCGTCAGGTTGCCGCAATCGCTGACGAAATCGAATTCAAACTTCTCGAAATTGGAGTCAAATATCTTCGTCGTGAAGGTAAAGAAACTGGTCGCTGGATTCTTTTGGACTTTGGTGATTTGGTTTGCCACATAATGCACGAAGAAGATCGAATGTATTACTCACTCGAACGACTTTGGAAAGACTGTCCGGTCGTAAAACTAGACGCGGTCACCGCTGCCTAGTTTCCTGTAAACTAACTAGGTTGCCCGCAGTTTGAGGCAAAACGGGCCTGTGGCGCAGCTGGTAGCGCACCTGCATGGCATGCAGGGGGTCAGGGGTTCAAGTCCCCTCAGGTCCACAAAAAATCTCCGTTGAATAGGCGGAGATTCTTTATTTAAAGTTTGCGTTGTTGATGTCTACGACTTTTTGAACCCGACGCGCATATTTCGGATCCTTCAGTCCCAACCATTCTGTGTTCATCCAGGTTTTTACGATATCTAGCGCAAGTGCCGACCCAATTATTTTGGCACCAAGGCAAAGCACGTTGGTGTCCGAGTGAGATCGCGCCAGTTCGGCACAAAAGGAGTCTTGGCAAACCGCAGCATAAATTCCATTGACTTTGTTTGCGATCATCGCGCTTCCATAGCCAACGCCGTCAATGAAAATTCCGCGCTGGCAATCTAAGCGGGCGACGGCATTTGCAGCAGGTAGAACATAGTCAGGCAGATCTGCGGCTTCGGTCGAATCGGTGCCAAAGTCGACCACATCGTGACCCATCGATTCGAGCAAGGTTTTTACTTCTGCCTTTAAAGAGACGCCGGCGTGATCGCTGGCCAGGGCTACCATCATTCGTTTTGAATCCTAATCACTTTTTATATGTTGATGCTGATGCGTTTGATTCGAGACGAGAATCCGGCTTCGATAGTAATTTTAGACTTCGCGACCTCAAAGTGCTGGGCAAGAATCTTAATCAGACCCTCATTGGCGGCGCCATCAACCGCACGTTCTCGCAAATACACGATGTAGGTGCCTTCACTTGATTGTTCGACCAGCGGACCTTTTTTCGAACCCGGCTTGACGTTGACTGTGATGCGCACGATTCAAATCTAGACTGGGAACATGAGCAAAACCTATCGTGGCTACACATTAGAACAAGTGGCCAAAACCATCGATCATTCGATTTTGAAGCCTGATTTCACCTATGCCGATGTTGACGCTGGCGCCGAGGTTGCTCTCAAATTCAATACGGCCTCCTATTGCATTCGCCCGATCGATGTGGCTCGAGCAGCAAAATTGCTGGCCGGTAGTTCGGTAGCCGTTTGTACCGTGATTGGTTTCCCGCACGGATCCTCGACCACGGCCACCAAGGTTTTTGAAACAGAAGATGCCATTTCAAACGGAGCAACTGAAATCGACATGGTGCTAAACATTTCGGCGCTGCTGTCGGGCGATTTCGAGACCGTAAGGAGCGATATCTCTGCCGTTACTAAAGCCGCTCACTCAGGAGGCGCCTCACTTAAGGTAATTTTCGAGACGGCCTTTTTGAATGACGAGCAAATCATCAAGGCCTGTGAACTTACCGAGCAGGCAGGTGCCGATTATGTGAAGACCTCTACCGGGTTTGCCTCGGCAGGGGCTACCACTCACAATGTGGCTCTGATGAAACAAACAGTTGGCGATCGGCTCAAGGTCAAATCTTCTGGGGGAGTTCGAACCCTCGATCAACTGATTGATTACATGGACCTTGGGGTAACTCGAAGTGGCTGTTCGGCAACCCAGGCCGTACTTGAAGAATTTTTGCAAAAAGCGGAATAATTCTGTCAAGAGGGTGTTTACTTAACTCGTGAACACTTTTGAATTCCCATCGCTGTACATCTCCCACGGCGCTCCAATGCTGCTAGATGATGAACTCTGGATGAGTCAGCTCGCCGATTGGGCTAAGTCGATGCCGAAGCCGAAGGCCGTCCTGATCGTTTCTGCTCACTGGGAGAGCGCACCAATTTCGATCTCTTCGACTGCCGCGAACACCCCGCTAATTTATGACTTTGGTGGTTTTGCACCGAAGTTTTACAACATGAAATATGAAACGCCAGACGCATCTTGGTTAGGCGAATTGGTTGCCAAAGTAATGCCAGACAACGAACCTTTGCACCAGCATGCATCTCGTGGTCTCGATCACGGTGCCTGGGTTCCGCTTAAGGTGATGTACCCAGATGCCGACATTCCGGTGCTACAACTTTCAATGCCGACTCATGACCCGGTGCGATTACTGGAACTTGGAAAAAGGCTTCGAAGTTTGCGCGAAGAAGGCGTGCTGGTAATAGGCTCAGGTTTCATGACTCACGGATTGCCATACATTCGCGATTGGCGCGTCGAGGCTGCGGCTCCTGGCTGGTCGGCGGACTTTGATATTTGGGCCAAGGAGGCTTTAGCAAAGGGCGACATCGAAACTCTTATCGATTACAAAAATTCGGCACCCGGCATGCCATATGCCCACCCGACAGTCGAACACTTCACGCCGTTATTTATCTCGCTAGGTGCGGCAAGCTCTCCGGAACAAATTGCAAAAACTAAAATCGATGGATTCTTCATGGGCTTGGCGAAGCGTTCATTCGAGGTTGCCTAATTGACCGTGAACCCAAACGATCTTTCTAGACCACACGTTTGGCAACCGAGTTGTGACGTCGCAAACAGTAAAACGTTTTTGCTGCTGCATGGTTCCGGTGCCGATGAACACGATCTGTTGACTCTGGGCAAAGCACTCGACCCTAACGCGAACCTGCTGTCTCCGCGTGGTTTAGTGAAACTCGATGGGGCAAACCGATTCTTCATTCGATTCGATGACGGTCGCTTCGACGAACCCGGAATCGTGAAAAATTCTACCGAATTAGCAAATTTTCTCTGGGTCGCTGCCGGTGAATACGGATTCAATCCTGACAATGTTTATGCCGTCGGTTTTTCAAATGGCGCCAACGCTGCCGGTGCGATGATGTTGCTGCAACCGGATTCGCTAAGTGGCGTGGTTGCTTTTGGCACTAATAAGTCTTTCGAGCAAACGCCTTATACGAATGGCAAACC
>JBJTNR010000125.1:0-5406 GCA_046074145.1 Rhodoluna sp. | reverse complement strand
TTCTTTGGTGGATTCTCGGCGTAGGCAATTGTGCCGTCGGCTCGAGTGGTAAACCATTCCGGGTGCTGCTTTACCCATGGATGATCGGGAGATGCTTGCAAGGCAAGATCGAGAGCGATTTCTAAACCAAGGTCATTTGCGGTCTTTAGGAATTCAACAAAATCCTTTTCGGTGCCTAAATCTGGGTGAATTGAATCGTGGCCACCGGCACTCGAACCAATCGCCCAAGGAGAACCAGGATCTTGTGGGGTTGCGGTTAGCGTGTTATTCGGACCTTTTCGGAATGCGATGCCGATTGGGTGAATCGGTGGCATGTACAAAACATTGAAACCCATAGCGGCAACTGCCGGCAAGCGCTTTGCCGCAGTTTTAAAATTTCCCGAAGTCCAGGTTTTGCTTGCCTTATCAAAAGTTGCACCTTCGCTACGCGGAAAGAACTCATACCAAGCTCCAACTCCAGATCTTTCGCGTTCGCAATTAATTTCAAAAATTTCACCGTTGGTAACCAAGCTGCGAATCGGTTCTTCGGAAACAGCCTTTTTCACGGCAACGCTCTCGCCAATTGCTAGCCGTTCTTTAATGGAAAGTTTGGTGTCGGCTAGCTTTGCCGCTGCTTCGCTCAAAATCTTGGCATTGGTTTTGCCGCGACCGTTTTCGGCGATGGCTTTCTTGAAAACTGCAACACCTTCTAGCAGCATCAATTCTTCGTCAACTCCAACGGCAATTTTTACCGTGGCGTTGTGGTGCCAAGTTTCGTAGTCATCGGCAAAAGCCCTTATGTAAAAGGAGTGCTTGCCTTGAACTCGCAATAGAACAGTCGTGTGCCAACTGTCGCTGCCGGGCGCACCGGCATGCATTCGGTGAACCGATTCGTTACCTTTTGGGTCTCGCAAAATTAGTTCTACACCTAGGGCATCATGACCCTCGCGAAAAACCGTGGCAGAAAAGGGAACAACTTCACCGGCAAAAGCCTTCGCTGGCCAGCGACCAGCTTCGGCGTTCGGTTTCACATTCAGGATTGGAATTCGTCCGAATGGCCGATCGTGCCGATAGCTGATGTTCTTCACCCTTCATAACTTAGTGAAGTTTTAGAGTGTCCGAAACTAGAGAGCCCTGAACAGCATCATCGAGGTTCCAGAAAGGTCAACCTCGGCACCCGCCTCAAATTTTTCTATGGTGTCTGGCGGGGTATCCAGTGCGCTATTCCATAGCAGTTCGAATTGGTCGAATCCCAGCCCCTCGGGAATGCGCACCATTTGAGTCGATTCGGCGCCGTGAATTACCAAGAGCATCGCCGACTTTGAGCCGTCAGCATTTATGCGTGCGCTGAATCGAGACGTGGTGCGACATTCTGGGTTATGCCAATCCTCTTCGGTCATAATTTCACCTGCCGCGTTGTACCACCGGAGTTCATCGGTATTTGCATCGGCTTCTTTGAAATCACCAAATGTTTTTGGGCGAAGCAATGGGTTTTCACGACGAAGTTTCGCTAGGTGAGCAAAAGTATCTTCGAGATCTTGCTGCTGTCGGGTGAGGTCCCAATTTACCCAGGTCATAACCGTGTCTTGGCAGTACGCGTTATTGTTTCCGTTTTGGGTTTTTCCGCGTTCGTCTCCCGCTGTGACCATTGGAATTCCATTTGAGAAAAATAAAGTTCCCAACAAATTGCGAGCTGCTTTTCTTCGTTGCTTGCGAATTTCTTCTGGGGCACCCTCGCCTTCGTGACCATGATTGAAAGACCCGTTGTTGTTGGTGCCGTCGCGGTTACTTTCGCCATTCGCATTGTTGTGCTTAACGTTGTAACTGACCAGGTCTCGCAAGCAGAACCCATCATGCGCGGTTACAAAATTCACTCCGCCGAGAGGGCCAGAAGGCCCATCGAAGATGTCTCTCGAGCCTGACAGTCGAGTAGCCAAATCTGCAACGCCGTTGAAGTGACTGCCACTGTTTCGTGCCGTAGCGATGTCGGTTAACCAAAACTTACGCACCGAGTCGCGGAAACGGTCATTCCACTCGCTAAAGCGATCTGGAAAGTTTCCAGTTTGCCAACCACCTAAGCCAACATCCCATGGCTCAACGATTAGTTTTGTGTTTGAAAATGTTGGGTCATTGTTAATTTCGCTCAACAACAAATGATTTGGGTCGAAGTGATTCGATGCGTCACGCGCCAACGTTGTTGCCAAGTCGAATCGGTAACCATCAATCTGAAGTTCTTCGGTCCAATAGCGCAGACTGTCTAACACCATTTTTATTACCTGCGGGTTTCCAAAATTCAGGGAGTTGCCGCAACCCGTGGTGTCCTGAAAGTGACCATTCTCATCCTGGCGATAGTAGCTTGCGCAATCGATACCTTTATAAGAGTAGGTAAGCCCGCCTCCGCCACCTTCGGCGCTGTGGTTGTAAACCACATCTAGCAATACCTCGATGCCATTGCGATGAAGTTCTCTTATGGCGGTCTTTAACTCATTCAAAATTGCTTGTGGCCCAGACTGCAGAGCCGCTGCAGTTGCGTATCGATGGTGCGGTGTGAAGAAATTAATGGTGTTGTATCCCCAGTAGTTGATAAGGCCGTTCTTCATTAGGTGCGGCTCGGAAATCAACATTTGAATCGGAAGTAATTCAACCGCGTTCACGCCTATTTTCTTCAAGTGCGCAATGGTTGTCGGGTGGCCAAGTGCCGCATAGGTGCCGCGTAGATCATCGGGTAAATCTTTATTTCCGCGAGTTAAGCCTCGGGCGTGAGCTTCGTAAATAACCAGTTCATCGAATGGAATATTTGGCTTCGCGACTGACTGCCAATCAAACGCATCATCAATGACCTCGCAGTGATATTCACGAGCATTTTCTCGCACGACCCCGCGGGCATAAGGATCAATAAGTAACAAATTTGGATTGAAATGATTCTTCGGACCCTCTGGGCCATCTACACGGATCGCATATTTAGCGCCCGGCAACAATAATTTGTGACTTCCAACCCATATTGAATCATCGCCTTTTTGAAGCAAAACTTCTGCAATGGATTTTCTGGTGTCTTCGGGGTCTAGTAAAACTAATTCGATTCGCTCGGCCGTTTGCGAATAGATCCGAATGGTGCCGAGGCCAGCTGCAACGGTGACCCCAAGCGGTGCTTGCTCGGCAAGAATCGACATAATCCCTAAATCCTACCTAGCCAACATTGCTAATAAGTGGTCTGAATAGGATGTAAGCATGGCTATCTACCTGGATTACGCAGCTAGCGCGCCTATCCGCGGGGAAATTCTTGAAAACTACGTGGAGCAACTTCGCAAAGTTGGTAACCCTTCATCGGTTCACGGTTCTGGACAAAGTCAACGTCAGATTGTCGAAGAGGCTCGAGAAAAGCTAGCCAAAATAATTAATTGCCATCGCTCTGAGGTGCTGTTCACCTCTGGCGGAACTGAGTCCGACAATTTGGCAATCAAGGGACTTTTTTTAGCCGCAAAAGCAAAAGACCCCAAGCGAAACATTTGTATTTTTTCCAACGCCGAACATCATGCGGGAATTGATCCGTTTGAATTTTTGGCAGCTACCGAATCGGCTGAACTGGTGATTTGGCCAATCGATTCGAATGGCTCGCCAGATTTAGAGTGGCTTTCGGATTTCCTAGAACAAAACTCCGAAAGAGTAGCATTAGTTTCTGCGATGTGGGCTAACAATGAAACTGGAGTGATTTGGCCGATCCGCGAAATAACCAAACTTGCGGAAAAACATAAAATTCCGGTTCACTCAGATGCCGTTGCAGCATTCGGACACACGCCACTTGATTTTGCGGAATCACATTTGTCGACAATGTCGATTTCCGGACACAAGATTGGTGCACCGGTTGGCATTGGCGCAATAATCGTTGGGCGTTCGGCGAATCTGTCGGTGATTAGTCACGGCGGAGGACAAGAGCGAGGAATTCGCTCTGGCACACTGAGCGCACCTCTAGCGGTTGCGTTTGCCGATGCCGCCGGGCTAGCGGTATCCGAGCTAGACAGCGAATTACCCAGACTTCAAAAACTTCAAGACAAGTTAGTTTCCGGAATAAAAGTGATTGCTCCGAATTCAGTTTTTAGTCGTGGCACAGCGCCGGGATTGCCGGGCATCACAAACTTTACTTTTCCAGGATGTCGCGGAGATTCGTTACTCTTTTTGTTAGACAAGGCAGGCATTTCAGTTTCGACTGGGTCAGCATGCCGTGCGGGAATCGCGCAGCCATCGCACGTATTGATAGCAATGGGCAGAACCGAAGCCGAAGCATATGGCGCTTTGCGAATCTCGATCGGTTTAGAAACTACCGAAACCGAAGTTGATGCATTCTTGGCTGCACTTCCTGAGGCATATGCGGGCGCTGTAAAAGCGGGCCTTCCAACCAATTAATCGAGTCTTTCGCGAAGTTAGACTTGACCCCATGAAGGTTTTAGCTGCAATGTCAGGCGGGGTCGACTCCGCGGTTGCAGCAGCGAGAATGGTTGAAGCCGGGCACGAAGTTGTCGGCGTTCACCTGGCACTATCTCGAATGCCAGGCACACTGCGCACCGGATCGCGCGGGTGTTGCACTATCGAAGATTCCATGGATGCCCAGCGAGCGGCAAATGTTTTAGGTATTCCTTACTATGTGTGGGATTTTTCTGAAAGATTTAAATCTGAAGTTGTGGATGATTTCGTTCACGAGTATCAAGCGGGCCGCACGCCGAATCCGTGTATGCGTTGCAACGAGCGCATTAAATTTGCCGCACTTTTAGAAAAAGCCTTAGCCCTTGGCTTCGATGCGGTTTGCACCGGACACTACGCCAGCATCGAAAAAGACGCCGACGGCAATCTGGAATTGCATCGAAGCAAAGAACTAGCAAAAGATCAGTCGTATGTGCTTGGTGTGTTAACTGCAGATCAACTCAAGCACGCGTTGTTCCCGCTTGGTTCGACGGCTTCTAAAAATGAAATACGCGCAGAAGCCAACGCCCGCGGACTTGCGGTAGCCAACAAGCCCGACAGTTATGACATCTGTTTCATTCCCGAAGGCGATACCCAGGATTGGCTAACCGACAAGGTGGGCCAGGCTCCGGGAAAAATTGTAGATCGATTAGGAAACGAACTCGGTGATCACCGAGGCACTCATGAATTTACAGTCGGTCAACGAAAGGGACTTTCAATTGGTCGACCTGCGGCAGACGGCAGACCACGCTACGTTTTAGAAATTCAACCAAAGACTCACACGGTAGTTGTCGGCCCGCACGAGGCGCTCGCTATCGCAGTGATGTCTGGCGGGCGATTTAGTTGGTGCGGAATCGAACCTTCTCAAACTTCCGAGTGGAGCGAAATTCAAGTTCAGGTTCGCGCACACGGGGAACAACTCGCCGCTGAATTTCGAGTAGCAGACGGTGAAATGCAAATTCGGTTGAACGA
>JBJTNR010000124.1:0-4217 GCA_046074145.1 Rhodoluna sp. | reverse complement strand
CTGGCCATCCTTGAGGCTGCGCAGGCCGGCGCGCTCGAGCGCGGTGATGTGGACGAAGACGTCCTTCTTGCCGCCTTCGGGGGCGATGAAGCCGTAGCCTTTGGTTTCATTGAACCATTTCACGGTGCCTTTGGCCATCGTGAATGCTGGTGCGGAAGGTGGGACTTGAACCCACACGCCTCGCGGCGCTGGAACCTAAATCCAGTGCGTCTGCCAATTTCGCCACTCCCGCATGCCTGAATAGTCTAGCCGACTCGGGCTGTGGATAAGTTCGGTCGGCTAGAAATAATTGCCGAAAACTAAAAAGCCAAACGCACCAGAGGGGTGATTCGGTTGGCATTGAAGTCGGCTGCTGAAGAAGCAAGGCACTTGGTTGTCGCAAATTCGCTACCGCCCGAAGAAGCACTCGCTAGGGCCGTAGATGAAATTGTTGAAGGCGACCCGGCTCTGATTATTGATGAAACGAATATTCATTCAAGAGCCCGCGCCGAATTATTTGCGTTCGGAAAACTTCAACCCCTGTTGGATGACGAATCGATTGAAGAGATTTGGATCAATGAGCCGAGTCGAGTTTTCGTAGCGAAAGCCGGAATTTCGTATGTGAGCGATGTGCGACTAAGCGATGGCGAGCTCAGAGGAATAGTCGAACGAATGCTTAGAAGCACCGGGCGACGGCTCGATAGATCGTCACCGTTTGTAGACGCTTCACTCCAAGACGGTTCCCGACTTCATGCAGTAATTCCCGACATTACGCGCAGCAACTGGTCAATAAATATTCGAAAGTTTCCAAAGCAGGTTTATAACCTGGCGACTCTTACGGCGCTTGGGTCAATTAAACCGAATCAGGCATTTCAACTTTTAACGGCAGTCAAAGAACGAAAAAATATCCTGGTTTCGGGGGCAACTCAAGCCGGTAAAACGACTTTGCTTTGCGCCTTAATTGAAGCGTCTCCAATCCAAGATCGCATAATCACGGTCGAGGAAACTTTTGAAATTCGCACATCACACCCAGACTGGGTGGCAATGCAAACTCGACAATCCAATCTTGAGGGCAGGGGTGAAGTCACGCTCAGAAGGCTTATTAAAGAAGCACTTCGAATGAGACCGGCACGTATCGTCGTCGGCGAAGTTAGAGAAGCCGAGAGCCTCGATTTGCTTATCGCGTTGAATTCGGGCCTGCCCGGTATGTGCACAATTCACGCAAATTCGGCTGCCGAGGCAATCGACAAACTTTGCACACTTCCGCTCTTAGCCGGCAACAACATCAGCAGCGACTTCGTTAGACCCACTGTGGCGAAATGCATAGATCTAGTAGTGCATTGCGAAATGGGTGGCGACGGTAATCGTCGGGTAAAAGAAATTCGAGAAGTGCATTGGGATGAACAGAATTCCATAATTCAGGTCAGCGAGCAAAATTATGCGCTGGTTTAGATCAACCGTACAAGGGGCTGGCTTAGCTCAATATGGCCCTGCAGTAGTTGCCGTGTCCATGCTTGCCACCGCAATTTTGGCAGCGGTCGCGTCTGCGATTGGAACACACGTGAACGCCTTTGGCTTTTTCGTCGGCACAGGTTTGCTGGCACTCGAATTTGAATTTCTATCTTTAATTGCAAGGAAACGACGTAAAGAATTAGTGCAAGTTTGGCCAGAAGTTGTCGACTCCATTCATTCGGCTGTCGCTTCTGGATTAAATCTGGTCGAGGCTTTCGAAGAGTTGGGTCGTCACGGCCCATTTAAAGTTCGATCCCAATTTGCAACCCTTTCTCTACGACTCGAAGCTGGTTGTTCAATCGAAGAGGCGATAGACCAATTAAAAGAAAGCTTTGGCGAATTGCACGCCGACCGACTTTGTGAACTTCTCAGATTGGTGTCAACCTCGGGTGCCGACAGCCTAGGCACTGCCTTGCGAATGCAATCGATTCAACTAAGAAAAGACATCGCCATGTTCAGTGAAATTGAATCAAAACAGGGATGGGTTTCTGGAACGGCGAAATTAGCGGTCGCCGCCCCCTGGGTAATCGTGGCCATGCTTTCAATGAGACCGGAAAACGCGGCAATCTATAACTCACTCCAGGGAGCAACGGTCATGCTAATAGGTTTCGTTGTTTGCGTCTTTGCCTATCGCTTAGTTCATTTTTTCGGAAATCTGCCAATGCAATCGAGGGTATTTCTGTGATCCCAATACTTTTCTCTGCGGGTTTAGTAACCACCGGATTTCTATTGGCGGGAAATTCTCTAAATAGCTTTAGAAGGAAAAACCTTCGGCAACGGATATTGGCGGAACAAAATCCAATTGCGAACGCGGTGCCTTTGCTGCAGAAGTTAACTGCGCTTCTCAGCATCGAGAAAGCAGATCGACTCGCACTGCTTTTTTCGATGCCTGATGTTCTAGACCTTTTAGCAATGGCGATGCTTTCGGGCGAGAGCATTTTTTCTGCCCTTTCTAGGGTTGTTCCTAGGGCAAGCGGACCATTCGCGATCGAACTTCGGAAAATGCTCTCAGCTTTAGAGCTCGGATCGACTTACGAAGAAGAACTTCAATCGATGTCAAAACGAGTTAATCAGCGTCAAGTAAGTGAATTTGCAAATAAGTTAAGCCTCACCATTTCACGAGGCACACCAATCGCGACGATGCTTGGCGAGCAAAGCGATGCAATTCGACACGAAATCAACAATCAACTCATCAAGCAGGCGGGTAAAAATGAAACCAAAATGCTCATTCCGTTGGTTTTTCTGATTTTGCCAGTGACGATTCTTTTCGCAATTTATCCAAGCTTGCAATTGCTGGACATTAATTACCTATAAGAAGGAGCAACATGAAACTAAAGCGTCAATTTGCCGATGAAACCGGCGACGTGCCCGGCTGGGTTCTGATTACCCTGATGACTGCCGGTTTGGTGGTCTTAATGTGGTCGGTTGCCGGCCCGGCACTAAAAGGGGTATTTGAGCAAGCGCTATCTAGAGTTGTCACTTTCTAAACGCAGAAAAGTGATTCAGTTTCGGTTTGCCGAAGAGCGCGGCTCGGCCGTGGCTGATTTTGTGCTGGTTTCGGTGCCGATATTATTTCTCGCGCTTAGCGTTTTGGGCCTTAGTTTGGCGGCGTACACTCGGTTAGTTTTGATCGATACCGCAATCGAAGCCGCCAGGTTCTCTGCTCTTGCCGATCAATCCGATAGCGATGGTTGCGCCCGAGCGAAGCTTTTATTCAGCAAAACATTTGGAGCCAATTCCGTTCTGCATGCCAACTGCTTTACCGATCAAATCAACGGCCGTGAATACAGTCGCGCTGTCTTATCTTCCGAATTAATAAATCTGGGTTTCATTACTTTTGGACCGGAAATCAAAGCATCTGCAAAGGCAATCCGTGAACTTCAAGGATGACTCGGGCTCCGCAGTAATTGAATTGCTTTTGTTTGGCATAGCGCTGCAACTACCACTGCTGCTATTCACGATTCAACTAGCCGAATCACAGTCGAATCAATTTGCTGCTGAATCAGCCGCACGACACTCGCTTCGTAGTTTTGTACTTTTCGAAACCCCCGTCGAAGAAACTGCAAATCAAATTGTCGAGGAATTTGGCATTACCGAAACACCAAATGTGGAATTTAGTTGTGTGCCAAATTGCCAGACAAACGGCGGCAAGGCGCAGGTTGTCGTAAAACTAGGTTCGGCGGTTGCCACCAGTCGAGCATTAATTCACAAGTGACAGTTAGCTCGCAAATGAAAATATTTTCAGAGGACGGCTCGATTGCACCGCTAGGTATTGGGCTTTGTCTGATAAGCCTTTCGGCGATAGTGGTTTCGACCAATAGCGCCTCGTTATTTGTCATGCAGAAGCGATTAACCAATGCCGCAGAATCCATCGTTGTTGAGAGCACCTTAAGTAGCGTTCAAACTAACGAGTTGGCAAGGACGCTTTTCGCGCATTCAATTGAAAGCTTGCAAATAAAAGTGATTCAACTAAGCGACGGCATTACCCGTCAAATTATTGCCTGCGGAAAATGGCATGCTCCCATACCGACAGTCTTTGTTCCAGCAGAACAAATTCTTTGCACGCATGCCGAAGCTAGATCCGGGTAATTACTTGATGCCGAACTTAGGTAGATACCTCGCCATTAAGTAGCCACCGAAAACCGAAACACCACCGAGTGCAATTAAGCCTGTGCCGAGACCGAAGAACAACGTCAATATCGAGAGCGAAGGTGCGGCGACTGCAA
>JBJTNR010000123.1:0-2676 GCA_046074145.1 Rhodoluna sp. | reverse complement strand
CCTAGACCCTGAATATGCAAAAGCTCTTGGCGTCGACACAGATGCCTTGTTGGTTAGCCAGCCAGACACCGGTGAACAGGCTCTTGAAATCGCAGACATGCTAGTTCGTTCAGGCTCAATTGATCTTGTAGTAATCGACTCGGTGGCTGCACTTGTGCCACGTGCCGAAATTGAAGGCGAGATGGGTGACTCACACGTTGGTCTTCAGGCTCGATTGATGTCACAGGCGCTTCGCAAACTTACCGGTGCGCTAAACAACACCGGCACCACCATGGTGTTCATCAACCAGTTGCGCGAAAAGATTGGTGTGTTCTTCGGTAGCCCTGAAACCACCGCCGGCGGTAAGGCGCTTAAGTTCTACGCTTCGGTTCGTTTAGATATTCGTCGCATTGAAACTTTGAAAGACGGCACCGATGCAGTCGGAAACCGCACTCGCGTTAAGGTCGTCAAGAACAAGATGGCGGCACCTTTCAAGCAAGCCGAATTCGACATCATCTATGGAGTTGGAATTTCACGCGAGGGCAGCCTGATTGATTTTGGTGTTGAACACGAGATCGTCAAAAAGTCTGGTGCCTGGTACACCTACGAGGGCGACCAGCTTGGCCAAGGTAAAGAGAACTCTCGCAAATACCTAATCGACAACCCTCAGATTGCCGACGAAATCGAAAAGAAGATCAAGAGCAAACTTGGTATCGGTGTTCCGCGCGCGGTCGCCGACTTGCCAGCCGATGATGTCGAAGAATCGACTTCAGAGGTCAAAGCCGAGGCAAAAGTAGAACCAGTTGCCAAGGCACCAAAAGCTGCCAGCGCTTAATCGCAGCTAATGGCATTCAAACGGGGCAGATCCCAAGGTCGCCGCACCCCAAACGGCAAATCCGATTTTCACAGTTCATCGGATTCAACCGAAGATCAGCCCCGTTTGCTTTCGCCAGAAAAAATGGAACAGCGGGCACGCAACATTTTGTTGCACCAGTTGGGTCGCAGCGCAAAGTCCTCATCGCAACTTCGCAAAATACTAGAAGAGCGCGAAATTCCAACCACGATTGCCGAAACAGTAATCGAAAGATTTACCGAAGTCGGCTTAATCGATGACGCGGCTTATGCCGAAGTGATAGTCAACAGCCGTCGAAACATCAAAGGCCTAGCCAAGTCGGCGATTAAGCGAGAGCTCGCCACGAAGGGGCTTTCTGCCGAAGTCGTCGAAGATGCCATCGCCGATCTCACCGTTGAAGACGACCTCGAATCGGCTAAGCAACTTGCCGTCAGAAGGTTTAGGCAATTGCAATATCTAGAAAAGGCAGTTCGCCACCGCCGGCTTGCTGCTTTTTTGCAACGCAAGGGTTATGGCAGCATCGCCGTTTTTGATGCCATCAGATTTGCCGAACTCCAATACGAGGAAGAGGCGCAGGTAAAATAAAGGTCTTATGACCAAAATTGCCGAGCGTCCACGCACCTACGAGGTGCGCACTTTCGGCTGTGCCATGAACGTGCATGATTCCGAGCGCCTTACTGGTTTGCTCGAAGGCGCCGGTTTTATTGAAGGCGAACACGGCGATTCCGACATCGTAGTTTTCAACACCTGTGCGGTTCGTGAAAATGCCGACAACAAACTTTATGGAAACCTCGGACAATTACGCGAGAAAAAACAAGAGAACCCGAACCTAATGATTGCCGTCGGTGGCTGTCTCGCGCAAAAAGATCGCGACATCATCGTGAAAAAGGCACCGTGGGTAGACGTGGTGTTTGGTACGCACAACATCGGTTCGCTGCCCACACTGTTAGAACGAGCGCGGCACAACCAAGAAGCTCAGGTCGAAATTCTTGAGGCCTTAGAAACATTCCCTAGCGACCTTCCGACCAAACGCGACTCTACATATTCGGGAATGGTTTCAATCTCGGTTGGCTGCAATAACACCTGCACATTTTGCATAGTGCCAAGTCTTCGCGGAAAAGAAAAAGATCGCCGCCCGGCTGACATTTTGAGCGAAATCGAGGCTTTGGTTGCAGATGGCGTAAGTGAAATTACGCTCCTAGGTCAAAACGTGAACACCTACGGTGTCGAATTCGGCGACAAGGGCGCATTCGCAAAACTGCTTCGTGCCTGTGGCGATATCGAAGGACTAGAGCGCGTGCGATTCACTTCGCCACACCCAGCTGCTTTTACTGATGATGTCATTGAGGCAATGGCAGAGACCCACAATGTGATGCCACTGCTGCACATGCCATTGCAGTCTGGCAGTGATCGCATTCTCAAAGAGATGCGACGCAGTTACCGCAGCGAGAAATTCCTCGGCATTCTGGAACGAGTCCGTAAGGCGATTCCTGAGGCCGCGCTCAGCACCGACATCATTGTCGGATTCCCTGGCGAGACCGAAGAAGATTTCCAGGAAACCCTGAGGGTCGTCACCGAGGGTCGTTTCGCGGTGGCCTACACCTTCCAGTATTCAAAGCGTCCGGGTACTCCCGCTGCCGACCTGCCAGACCAGATCACTAAGGAGGTCGTGCAGGACCGCTACGTACGACTGATTGAACGGGTCAACCAGATTGCGTGGGAGGAAAACCAGAAGCAGATCGGTGAGACCGTCGAGGTACTGGTTGCCAATGAAGGCCGCAAGGACGACCAAACCAATCGCATGTCTGGACGTGCCCGCGATAGTCGATTGGTTCACTTTGAAG
>JBJTNR010000122.1:0-12070 GCA_046074145.1 Rhodoluna sp. | reverse complement strand
GATCGAGCTAGGCCCATTTGGCTATTTGCCAACTGACCCAAACCAGCTAGCTGACGTGCTTGCTGAGCACGACCTAAAGCTTTCTGCAGGCACCGTGTTCACCGGATTCCACAAGGGCGATGACCAGTGGAAGCGCGCTTGGGACCAGGCGCTCGATGTTGCTGGTCTAGTTTCAAAACTTGGCGTAGAGCACCTTGTGGTAATTCCAGACCTCTGGCGTTCAGATGCAACCGCAGAGGTTCTTGAATCTCGAATTCTCGACAACGATCAGTGGAAAAAACTTGCAGCGGGTCACGACAAGCTTGGCAAGGCCTTGCTCGAGGAATATGGAATTCACCAGCAGTTCCACTCGCACGCGGACAGTCACATTGGAACCTACGCCGAAGTTGAACGTTTCTTGCAAGAGACCGATAAGAAGTACACAAACCTATGTCTCGACACCGGGCACTTCGCTTATTACCTTGGCGACAACGTCAAGTTGATGAACGCATATCCTGAGCGCATCGGTTACCTTCACTTGAAGCAGGTACACCCAGACATCTTGGCCGACACTCTGAAGAATGACCTACCGTTCGTTGATGCGGTTGCCAAAGGCGTTATGACCGAACCTGGTTTCCAAGGAGTTCCAGAATTCGCACCAATTATTGAGAAGGCTGCGGAAATTAATCCTGAGATGTTCGCAATCGTTGAGCAAGACATGTATGGTTGCGACGTTGATTTTCCAGCTCCAATCGCTGGACGAACCTTGAAGCACATCATGAGCTGCACACACGCGGCCCGAGTTCGCTAACAATAAAGGAAAAACAAAATGGTAAAAATCGCACTTGATCCAACGCCATTCCACAGCACTCACTCGCTGCTCGAATTCCCCGCACTCGCTGCCGACTTGGGTTACAAGTACTTGCAGATGACTCCGCACCCAGACATGATTCCATTCTTTAATCACCCAAAGGCCGATGATGACCTGGTGAAAAAAATGAAGAAAGCCGTCAAGGATGCCGGAATCGAAATCGCATCAACCCTGCCGGTGCTTCGTTGGTCTGGCCCAGATGAAGATGCACGCGAAGCCGCCGTTCGCTACTGGAAACGGGTAATTCGCATTACCGCCGAACTGGGAGTCGACACCATCGGCACCGAGTTCAACGGACGACCAGAACGCGCCGAAGAATCCGAACGCGCCTTTTACCGTTCGATGGAAGAACTTGTGCCGATTATTGAAAAAGAAGGCATCAAGGTATTCATTGATCCGCACCCTGATGACTTTGTCGAAAATGGACTTGCTGCCTGGAGAGTTATCCGTGGAATTAATTCAGACAACTTTGGAATGGTTTACGTTGCTTCGCATACATTCCACATGGGCAATCAGCCGGCTCAAATTCTTGAAGCCGCCAAAGGTCGTGTTGGAATCGTTCACATGAGCGACACCATGGACCACACGGCTTCGCATGGCTTGCGCTACATCACCAACCCGCCGGGTAATTCGGTGCGAGTGCACCAACATTTGCGCATTGGAGCGGGAGACGTGAACTTTGATGAAATGTTCAAGGGCCTCAAGGCAAATGGTTTCCTAGACAACAAAGACAGCATCATGTGCTCTAGCGTTTTTGCCGAGAACGAGAATGCTCGAGAGATGTCTATTTATCAACGCGAAACAATTGAAAAACTAATCGCTAAACACCAATAAAGAAAACCGGAAAGAAGAAAAATGAATGATCTGCGAGTAGGCGTTGTTGGCGCCGGCTTAATGGGTGCCGATCACATTGCACGTATTCAAAATCGAATTAATGGAGCAACCGTTACCGCGGTGGTCGAACCTGACGAAGGTCGCGCCAAATCGGCAATGGAACACGCTCCAGCGGCAAAGTGGTATCCGAATGTCGAAGCAGCTATTGCCGATAAAGCCATGGATGCAGTTTTGATTGCAACACCTGGCCAGTTCCATGAGCCGGTATTGTTGCCAGCGCTAGCTGCCGGCTTGCCAATTCTTTGCGAGAAGCCACTAACTCCTGACGCCGCTTCTTCGCTAAAAATCGTTGAGGCAGAAGTAGCAACAGGTAAGCAGCTTATTCAAGTTGGATTCATGCGCCGATTCGATGCGGGTTACGAAAGTTTGAAAGAGCTTATCTCGTCGGGCAAGCAAGGTGAACTGCTCGGTTTGCACTGTGCTCACCGCAACCCATCTGTGCCGGAGAGCTACCACAACGACATGTTGATCTTCGATTCCGTTGTGCATGAAATCGATGTGGTTCGATTCTTGACCGATTCACCGATTAAGAGCGTTGAAGTTAAGCACATGAAGCGAAACCGAAACAACCACGATGGCCTAAACGAGCCGATCCTTGCTCTTTTGACCACCGAGTCAGATGTACTTGCAACCGTTGAAATGAACGTTTCAGTCAAGTTTGGTTACCAGGTTGCAACCGAAGCTGTGTTTGAAAACGGAATTGCCGAAATTGGCAAGACCGCTGGCATGACTACTTGGTTCGACGGTCAGATCGCCACGGCAGAGCACATGTCATTCAAGACTCGATTTGCAGCTGCCTATGACGCACAGATTCAGCGTTGGGTAAATGCAACTTTGAAGGGCAAGATAGATGGTCCTTCGGCTTGGGATGGATATCTAGCCGCGGCCGCGGTTGAAGCCGGAGTTAAGGCATTGAATTCAGGCAAGCTGGAGGAAGTCAGCTACGCCAAGAAGCCAGCGTTTTATAAGTAATTTGTAATTCCCCTTTTGAAAAGCACTCGGGCGACCGAGTGCTTTTTATTTAAGCGGGTTTTACTTTTCGACTAGAGTCACTTCGAATGAATACAAGTCTGGTCGGTAGCAGTGATGGCCAAATTCGATTGCGCGACCAGAGTTGTCATATGCGGTGCGGTCCATGGTCAATAACGCTGCATTTTTTTCGATGTCTAGGATTGTTGATTCCTGAACCGAAGCCTTTCGGGCACCGATGCGCTGCTTGGCCACTCGCATGGTTACGCCGCGGGCACGAAGAATTTGATATAGACCGTGTTCGTTTAATTCCGATTCGGTGAGATCGGTGAAATCCTCAGGCAGCCAGTTCTCCATAATCGAAACCGCAACGTTGTCGGCTGAGCGAACTCGTTTTAGGTAGAGCACCGGAGCACCAATTTTGACACCGAGGCGCTCGGCAATTTTTGAATCTGCCTTCTCGATTTTGTAAGTCAAAATCTTGGTCGAAGGTTTTTGTCCGCTTCGAGCTAGGTCTTCATAAAGCGAGGTAAGTTCAACACCGCGAGTTACTTGGCCATGAACAACCTGCGTGCCGATTCCGCGACGGCGAACTAAAAGGCCCTTGTCGACCAAATCTTGAATGGCACGACGAACTGTCGGGCGGCTCAAGCCGAGGCGCTCACCGAGGGAAACTTCGTTTTCTAGTCGACATCCGGCCGGCAGGGTGCTGTCCAAAATAGCCTGCTCAATTTTCTGAGCGACCTGAAAATAAAGGGGGATTGGACCGGATCGGTCCAGGTCAACGAATACCGATAGCGGCAAAATTTGTTCTGCTTGAATCATGAATCGTCACCCCGTTAACACGTGCCTTAGTTTGGCAACATGTTAAGACAATAGCATAAAGTTAGGACCCCAGATTGCTTCGCGATGTTCAACCTAGGGCGGCTTGAGCTAATGAGTGCAGCTTGGAATTGGTGGCTAGCACGCTAGATGAATCTTCGGTTAGTTCACCTGACAGATCGGAAAATTTTCCACCAGCTAATTCCACAATCGGTACCAGTGCGGCAATGTCATAAATCTTCAAATCATGTTCGGCAACTATGTCGATTGCACCTTCGGCGAGCAGCATGTAGCTCCAAAAATCTCCAAAGGCACGGGTGCGCCAAATTTTTCTCGACAGGTCAACAAGTTGCGAGAGTTTGCCGGCTCGATCCCAAAGTTGCATATTGTTGTAACTCAGCGAAGCGTGTACCAAATCGGTAATCCCAGAAACTGTCAGCTTTCGGCTTTTGCCATCAATTTCTCGAGTATGCGCTCCAACGCCCGGTGCGGCCCACCAACGTCTGCCCATCGCTGGCGCCGAAACCACACTCACGGTTGCTTTGCCATCTATCGAAAGCGCAATTAGAGTTGCCCAAACCGGAACACCGCGCATGAAATTTGCGGTGCCGTCTATCGGGTCAATAATCCAGGTTCGTTGTGAAGAACCCGAATTGCCAAATTCTTCTCCGATAATTGCGTCGGCAGGCGCTGCTTCGGCTAATCGCGCCTTGATTGCCTGCTCAACAGCACGATCAGCATCGGTGACGGGCGAGCGGTCTGGCTTGGTTTCGATTTTCAAATCGAGTGCTTGAAAGCGATTTAGTGAAATTGCGTCGGCAATGTCGGCTAGCTCGAGAGCAAGTTCTAAATCCGCCGCAAAGTTCATGCGGTAATTCTATTCGGAGTGCGCTGCGGCAGAGGCAATCAGGCGTCTCAGTGAATCGACTCGAGCGACTCCGGCTGCACCAAGCGAACCCTGAGCGATCGCCACATCTAGTTCGCAGTCTGGTGCATCAGCAGAGTGCGAACAATCGCGAGGGCAAGTTTCGATAATCTTCCAGAGGTCCTCGAAAGAACGCAGAATATTTTCTGGCTTTACGTGTCCTAAGCCAAATGAACGAACACCCGGGGTGTCGATAATCCAGGCCTCACCGAAACTTTCATCGAGTGCGATTGCGCGTACCGAAGAAGATGTGTGGCGACCTCGACCGGTCACGGCGTTTACGCCACCGGTAACGCGCATGGCTTCTGGAACCAGCGCATTAACCAGAGTTGATTTTCCGACACCGGAGTGACCTACAAAGACCGAAATTTCATCGCTAAGTAATTCACGGAATTGTGAAATCGAAGGTTTATCTGAGCGATTGAGAACTACTGGAATACTTAGTCCGGCAAAATTGCCGAGGAATTCATCTGGGTTAGCTAAGTCGGTTTTGGTAATTACCAAAATGGGTTGCAAGCCGGCATCGAATGCTGCCGCGAGGTAACGATCAACAAGTCGGGTGCGCGGTTCTGGATTCGCTGCCGCAACAACAATGACCATCTGGGTTGCATTAGCTACGATTTCGCGTTCCACCTGGTCTGAATCATCGGCGCTTCGACGTAAAAGGGTGGTGCGGGGTTCGATTCGAACAATTCGGGCAAGAGCACCTTCGGTTGAAGACGTATCGCCCGCGAGGGCAACTATATCCCCAACGATGGCGCCATGTTTGCGCAACTCTTTACCCATCGTCGCGTTAATAGCTCGATCTTCATTCTGCAACAGCACGCTGTATCGACCCATGTCTACACCAATCACCATGCCTAATGGCGCATCGAAATATTCAGGGCGTTTTTTAGTTCTAGGCTTATTGCCCTTCGGATTTGGTCTTACCCGAACGTCGCTTTCATCCAAGTCGTTTTGACCTGGTTCTGGCTCATAAAGCCAACTCAAACTTGCCCCTCGAAACCATCTCGCCAATCGCCAATTCCCAGCATCGAATGCCAGAGTTCGGCAAAGTTGGGCATGGTTTTTGACGTGGTGTGAATATCTTCGATTTCGATTCCCGGTACACGAAGCCCGATGATTGCACCAGCTGTTGCCATGCGGTGATCTCCGTATGTTTGCCACAGCTCGCCATGCAAATTACTACTCGGATCAATCTCGAGCCCGTCTGCAGTTTCGCGAGCGATCCCACCAATGCGATTAATTTCGGCGGCAAGTGCAGCCAATCGATCTGTTTCGTGACCACGAAGATGCGCAACACCACGAATAACCGTAGGCGTGTCAGCAATTGCCGCAAGTGCAGCAATCACCGGAGTTAGTTCGCCACCGATTGAAAGGTCGATATCAATTCCATGGATAACGCCGGTGCCTTCGACCGTGAGACCACGAGCGCCGCGAGAAATATTTGCACCCATCTTTTGCAATATGCCATCAAACTCATCACCAACCTGAGTCGTTTTATCAGGCCAACCCGCAATCGTGACCGAACCGCCGGCGACCATTGCGGCCGCCAAAAAAGGACCAGCGTTTGAAAGATCAGGTTCAATTGCAACTTCACCGCCGGAAATCTCACCCGGCTCGACTCGCCAAGATGCAGCTGATGGGCTTGAAACACTTACACCACGTTTATTCAGGCAGTCCAAAGTCATTTCAATGTGTGGCATAGATGGTAAGTGCTCGCCGTTGTGGTGCAATGTTAAACCGGTTTCATATTTCGCTGCTGCTAGTAGCAGCCCAGAAACAAATTGCGATGATTCAGAAGCATCAATAGTGATTTCACCACCCGCCACCGAACCGGTGCCGTTGACAGTGAAAGGGAGCGAACCCGTGCCACCATCCGTCACTGTAACTCCTAGTGAACGCAGGCTATCGATTGTGGTTTTCATCGGTCTACGCCTAGCCGCGGCATCGCCATCGAAAGAAATCTGAGCAGATGCCAATACTGAAATTGGAGGCACGAATCTCATAACCGTTCCGGCAAGACCGCAATCGATGCTGGCGGCATTGTCAAAAGGCATTGGAGTGATTACCAGTTCACCAGATCCTTGAACTTCTATTTTTGTGCCCAGAGAACGCAACGCTTCAATCATCAGCGAGCTGTCTCTTGAGACAAGAGGTGCGATTAACCTGGTCGGTTGGCTCGCCAAAGCCGAAAGTACTAACTCTCGATTGGTTAGAGACTTCGAACCCGGCAGAGCGATCTGAGCATCCAACGCTGTTGTAGCCAGCGGGGCACGCCAAATTCCGCTTTCGGCAGGGGAATACGAATTCGAAGTCATTGGTTCAAGGTTACTATGTCTGCATTTGTAGCTTCCGGAGGGGCGTTTGGCTTGCCAAAGATAAACTCATTAAAGATGAAGGCTTCAACCGATTTAAACAAACAAAATCAAATTCATGAATTTGAGCAGCAAGCCCTGCCCTTGATGCAGCAACTATATGGTGCGGCTTTGCGCTGGACTCGTAATCCGTCTGACGCAGAAGATTTAGTTCAAGAGACATTTGCCAAAGCCTTCACTGCCTGGTCGCAATTTCAGCAGGGCACGAATTTGAAGGCATGGTTGTACCGCATCATGACTAACACTCACATCAACATGTACAACAAGCGCGCCAAAGATCAAGCTAAAGGCGGCTTGGATGAACTCGAAGACTGGCAACTCGGTGCCGCCGAGTCACTCACCTCGCAAAATTCACGCAGTGCCGAACTAGAGGCGATTGACAACATGCCGTCTGAAACCATCAAACGAGCGCTGAATGAAATTCCCGAAGAATTCCGCATGGTGGTTTACTACGCCGCAGTGGATGACCTTCCTTATTCGGAAATTGCCGAAATCATGCAGACCCCAGTCGGTACGGTCATGAGCAGATTGCATCGCGGTAAAAAATTGCTCAAAAAATTATTGGCCGACTATGCAAAGCAAGAAGGTTACGATGTTTCAGAAACCGGAGACAAATAATGTCTAAATTCGATTGCGAAGAAACCAAGCGTCATGTGCACGAATACCTGCACAACGAATTGACCGCTGCCGAAATCGCCGAGATTACTGACCACTTAGCCAACTGCGATAGCTGCGTCGGAGACTATGACGTCGAAAATATCCTCAATCAAGCAATTAGTCGTGCCTGTGCAAATGATGTTCCACCGGAACAGTTGCTAAATCGAATTATGGGTCGCATTCGCGACATTCAAGCAGGCAAACCCCACTAATTTATTCCGGAGTTGGAATATCCAACCACTCGTACCAACCGCGATTTAAAACCAACCAAGCAATAAGCCCGTGACCAACTTGTCCCGGCTGACCAAATTCCGAATTCTGGATTTCTAAATTCCAACCTTCGTGCTCAACCAGCGGTCTAAAGCAATCGACAAATGGAATTCCACGACGAGAAGCAACATCCTCAAATCCCGAAGCCAGGTGCTCGACCTCTTCGTTCAATTCCGGATTACGATGCGGGGTAGGGCCAATCAAAAAAGATTCGATTCCGGCGCGCTTGGCATCGTCAACCATGGTTGCGATGTTTAGGCGACTTCGTGAAATAGAAATTCCGGCAGCCGGATCGTTGTTGCTGCAAGCAATTACCAAACGATTCTCTGTTTCGGCGCTAAACCTGCGCTGAACTTCTGACTGCCAACGTTCAGCCAACATGCTCGTGGTTTCATCCGGCGCGGGCAGTGCATAAATGTCGATTCGAGGTGAATCGGAAGGAGTCTTAGACGTTACTCGACCGACCCAACCCATTCCCTTCGGATCACCGGCAGCGCTAATGATTGCATCGCCAAGAATGACTATGCGCACATCGCGTCTCGGTTGTTCGAGCATGTTAAATCGAGAATGCTCGTTCGACTAGGTCTGCTTGCTCGACCGCGTGACGTTTTGCCGATCCAGTTGCCGGTGAAGCACTTGCAGGGCGAGATACCAGCTTTGCAACTTGACCATTCATGTATCGAGGCAAGAACAAGCCGATGTAAGTCCATGGACCTTGGTTAGCCGGTTCGTCTTGAACCCAGACCAATTCAGCATTTGGATACTGCGCGTATGTCGCCTTAATTTCATCGACCGGGGTCGGGTAAAGCTGCTCTACGCGCACGATTGCAGTTTTTCCATCACCTCGCTTTTCTGATTCCGCAAGAAGATCCCAGTAAACCTTGCCCGAACAGAACAACACGCGAGTTACCGCATTCTTGTCTAGATTTTGTTGATCGTCGATGACCGGCTGGAAGGTTCCATTGGTGAAATCTTCAACCGATGAAGACGCCGCCTTGAGACGAAGCATCGATTTTGGAGTGAAGACAATTAGCGGGCGCTTCGGTGTCGAGTAAGCCTGGCGACGAAGCAAGTGGAAATGCGATGCGGGAGTCGAAGGCTGCGCGACAGTCATATTGTTTTCTGCACACAACTGTAAGTAGCGTTCGATTCGTGCAGAAGAGTGGTCAGGTCCTTGACCTTCGTAGCCGTGTGGCAAAAGCAAAACCACACCCGAGTGCTGACTCCACTTTTGCTCAGCCGAAGAAATAAATTCGTCGATTATGGTTTGTGCGCCATTTGCAAAGTCGCCAAACTGGGCCTCCCAAAGCACAAGGGCATCTTGGTTTTCTACGGCGTAGCCATATTCGTAACCCATCGCCGCATATTCACTTAGCAGTGAGTCGTAGATATAAAACTTTGCCTGGTTTGCAGAAAGGTTGCGAAGCGGCATCCATTCTTGACCATTTTCACGATCGTGGAACACAGCGTGACGTTGAACGAAAGTTCCGCGACGACTGTCTTGACCAGCCATGCGCACGGTCTTGCCTTCGAGTAGAAGTGAACCGAGCGCCAGCAGTTCACCGAAGCCCCAGTCGATGCCACCTTCGCGACTCATCTCGACGCGCTTAGCCAAAAGTTGTTGCAACTTAGGGTGAACGGTGAAACCAGGAGGTTGGTTGCTGTGTGCATCAGCAATTAATTCGACAGTCGCCTTAGCAATCGCGGTTGGCTTTTCAATTAGCGGGTGGTCGCTTGCTGTGGTTCCAATTCCAACTGGACGAGGTACCAAAGTCGGAGCAGCGATCATGGCTTCGTGAACTTCAACGAACGCACTTTCTAGGCGGTTTTGGAAACCAGTGTTTGCCGCATCGAATTCTTCACGGGTTAGATCGCCGCGACCAACGAGTGATTCGAGGTAAAGAGTTCTTACGGAACGCTTTGCTTCAATCAGGTTGTACATCAGAGGCTGAGTCATCGATGGGTCATCACCCTCGTTGTGGCCTCGACGTCGGTAACAAATAATGTCGATGACAACATCTTTTTTGAATTCCTGACGGAATTCGAAAGCCAAGCGCGCAATGCGGGTTACAGCTTCTGGGTCATCTCCGTTTACGTGGAAAATAGGAGCCTGGATGCCCTTGGCAATGTCGGTTGCATAAACCGTCGAACGCGATTCTCCCGGTGGGGTGGTGAAACCGACCTGATTGTTTATCACGATGTTGATAGTTCCACCGGTTTTGTAACCGCGAAGTTGCGACATGTTTAGAACTTCTGGAACAACACCCTGACCGGCAAACGCAGCGTCACCGTGAATTACGACCGGCAGAACCGGGTAAACATCCCTGGACATCGCATTGTTTCGATCTAGTTTTGCTCGAACAATACCTTCTACCACCGGGTTTACGGCTTCGAGGTGCGAAGGGTTTGCGGCAAGCGAAACCTTTACCGACTTGTTTTCCATGCTCGTAAAAGTGCCCTGGGTGCCAAGGTGATACTTCACGTCACCCGAACCTTGAACGGTCTTGGTGTCGGTGTTGCCTTCAAATTCGCGGAACACTTGGCCGTAAGTCTTGCCGGCAACGTTGGTCAAAACGTTTAGGCGACCGCGGTGCGCCATTCCGATTACGACTTCTTCGAGCGAAGCATTCGCTGCTTCCTGCAAAATTTCGTCAAGTGCCGCAATTGTTGATTCTCCACCTTCAAGGCTGAATCGCTTTTGACCAACGAACTTGGTCTGCAAGAACGTTTCAAACGCTTCGGCTTCATTAAGTTTCTCGAGAATACGCATTTGTTCTTCGCGAGTTGGTTTTGCGTAAGGTCGCTCGAGTTTTTCTTGGAACCAAGCACGCTGGGTCGGGTCTTGAATGTGCATGTATTCAACACCAACGGTGCGGCAATAGCTATCGCGCAAGATCTTGTAAATCTCGCGGAACATCATTTTCTGCTTACCGCCGAATGAGCCGGTCTTGTAAGTGCGGTCAAGATCCCAAAGACTCAATCCGTGGTTCAGAATGTCCAAGTCTGGATGCGTGCGCATCTGGAATTCAAGCGGATCCACATCGGCCATTAGGTGACCGCGAACTCGGTAAGCATTAATAAGTTCTTGGATTCGTGTTTCTTTGGTGCGATCATCAACGCCATCGCGTTCAAAGTCGGTAACCCAACGAACCGGTTCGTAAGGAATACGCAGGTCTGCAAAAATTTCGTCATAGAAACCGCGTTCACCGAGCAATAGTTCGTGGATCTTCTTTAGAAATTCACCAGAACCCGCACCCTGAATTACGCGGTGGTCATAGGTCGAGGTCAGAGTTATTGTTTTGCTGATTCCTAGTTTTGAAAGCTGGGCTTCAGACATGCCTTGGAATTCGGCAGGGTAGTCGAGTGCACCGGCACCGACAATGCAGCCCTGGCCCTTCATAAGGCGAGGCACCGAGTGAACTGTGCCGATTCCGCCAGGGTTCGTAAGAGAAATCGTTGAACCAGCAAAGTCACCCGCCGCGAGTTTGTTGTCGCGGGCGCGTTTGACCAAGTCTTCGTAGGCGTTTAGGTATTCGGCAAAGTTGAGGCGTTGTGCACGCTTAATGTTTGGAACCAAAAGCGCACGGGTGCCGTCTTCTTTCGGAATGTCGATTGCCAAACCGAAATTGACATTTGCCGCCTGCACGGATGCCGGCTTGCCGTCGACCACGTCATAGTAAACGTTCTGACTTGGAAATTCTTTAAGTGCACGAATAATTGCGTATCCAATAATGTGCGTGAAAGAAATCTTTCCACCGCGAGTGCGAGAAAGGTGACTATTAATAACGATGCGGTTATCAATCATTAGCTTCGCAGGAATTGTGCGAACCGAAGTCGCGGTCGGCACTTCGAGCGAAGCATCCATGTTTGCGGCAAGTGCCTTGGACATGCCTTTAAGAATGTTGACCTGATCTGTTTCGACATCATCGTTTGAGTCAATGGTGTTGATCAACCCGGTAACCGGCGCCTGCGCTGGAATTGGTTGAGGTTTAGCTTCGATTCGGGTGGTCTTTGCAATCAGAGGGGCCGACGCATCAGAAACAATCGGCGTGATTGGCGCTGCGGGAGCGGCAGCGGTTGGAGCTGGTGCCTGAGCACTTGCATGAGGAGTTTCGGTCGGTCGGTACTTCTCTAGAATCGGCCACCAGACTTTATCCACAGAATCGGGATTCGCCTTGAACTGAGCGTACATTTCGTCTACTAGCCAATCGTTGGCTCCGAAATCGTTCTCGTCATTGCCATTTTCAGCGTTACCGGACAGAGAAATCACCTCTTCATGAATGCGGGTTCGAGCATTAAGCCTAC
>JBJTNR010000121.1:0-6612 GCA_046074145.1 Rhodoluna sp. | reverse complement strand
CAGCGAACCCACGTCGTGAAGCAGAGTTAAATCACCAATGAGTGCGCGAGTGGTGCCTTCGCGTTCAACCAGCGCGATTCCAGTAGCTGTTGCCACTGAACCATCGATTCCAGCTAAACCGCGGTTTGAAAATACTCGAATCGGTTTCGCAGGCGCCCAACTGTCTGCCTCGCGAATCAGCCTAGATGCGCCAAGTAGTAAATTGTCGGCGCTAGAAGTCACGCGCCAGGTCGCCTCGACCAAACTTCGACGGTCAAGTTTTCCGCTCTGCATTGGTTCGTTTTCGACATTTGCTCTGCGCCAAGATTCGAGCCAATCAAAGTTGACTTCATCATCGACACTGATTTCATCAACCACGTGCTTGGCTCGACGAGATACATCGAAGTGACCCATAACTTTGCTTCGCACAATCACAACTTCGATTTCTGGATTAAATAAAAGTCGAATTACCGAGCGACCGAGAGTTGGTTTTCCGAAAATAATTACGCGACGAATTTCTTGGGTAAGCGGGCTGCTCTCTAGAAGTCGACGGTAGGCAGTGATTAAATTTTCGCCCATTCGGGCACCCGACGAAGGTTCCGCAAAGAGTGGCCAACCAAATGCTTCTGCAAGTTCTACAGCGTCACCTCCGGCACCGGCACCGGCAATCACAACGGTTGGCGTTTCAGCGCTGAGCACTGCAAATTTCGGATTAGCTTCAAAAATTTCCGGCAGCTCGATGCGCGGATTTATTTCTGCCGCATTCGGACTTGAATCCGAGAGCGGTTCCCTAAATGCGAGATTCAATTGCACCGGTCCAGGCTGATCGCCGTCGTAGCCCATCGAAACTGCGATTGCATTTGTCGCCAAGTTTGCCGCGTCAGTAGCTTCGCCGTCGTGTCCGTTTGGTGCAGGAACATCCACACATTCGCGCACCGCGTCTGCGAAGATTCCGATTTGATTCGTGGTTTGGTTAGCGCCCACACCGCGAAGTTCGTGCGGTCGGTCCGCGGTTAACAAAATAAGAGGCACGCCTGAGTGATGTGCCTCGAGCACTGCTGGATGCAAATTTGCAACTGCGGTGCCTGAAGTTGTAATGATTACCGATGGTTCGCCGCTAGCCAATGCCGCACCCAGCGCGGTAAATGCAAGGCCGCGCTCGTCAATTCGAACGTGCAAATCGATTTTTTTTGCGTCAGCTAGTTGTCCGGCAGCTATGGCAAGTGCCTGCGACCTAGCGCCCGGTGCCAAAAAGAAATTGCGCACGCCTGCCTTGGCAAGCGCGGCTAAAAGATTTGCAGCAAAATTTTGCGCTGGTGAATTACTACTCACCCTTATTTTCGCCATCTTGGTTTTTATCTTCTTGCTTCAAGCGTTCAGCCAAATCGCGCAAGAATTTTGGATCATCATCTGGCGCGGTTGTTTTGTACTTAGGGCGCTTCGAGCGATTTACCAAATGTGAAATTCCGTAAACGGCACCAAAAATGGCCAGGATGCCAACCGCTACAACGACGAAGATTATCCATCTCATGGCTTAACTCTATCCAGCCGAAACTTAGACTTAACCCATGAAAAATCCCTGGATAATTTACATCGCAGCTCGAGTTGGCATATTTGCCGCAATTTTGACAGTAATGCTTATTGTTGGTTTTGACCCGTTTTATTCAGCCCTCATTTCTGCTGTGTTATCGCTTGCAATTTCATTGTTATTTCTAGGCAAGCAACGTTCGGCATTATCGACGGCAATTTATGAACGCAATCAGCGCAAGCACGATCGCGACACCATCGCCGAAGACTCCGCGATCGAAAAACCTAAGAAGTAGTTGATGGGGCCTTCCCCCTCAGGAAGACCCCACCGTTTCACAAGCCGATTGGCAAATTCAGAGAACTATTAGGAGTAATTCTTTTGTTTGACCATTTCTACGTGACTTGTGAGTTTGGCAGTGAGCGGATGGTCGGCTTCTAACCCCATCACAGCGCTCACAAATTCTTTTGCAGATAAATCTTTGAGTTGTTTTTGTAGTTTTTCTACGCCCTCATCGCCGGCGTCATGAAAAACCAAAGCAGCATCGATCGCTTCGAGTAGTGCCACTGGTTCTTTACCTTGTTCGGCAAGGTATGCGGCTGGCCCAACCAATCGATCGTGACGAGCCAACTTGCGGGCCGGCTCTCGTCCGACTCGAGTTACTGGATCATCTAGATCAGGATTGGTAAATCGATCAATGGTCTTGTCAACGTATTTTTTATGTTCCGGTGCCGAGAATCCGTGACGCTGCACCAGCACCTCGCTAGTTTCACCAAGAGCGCGAACCATTACGTCTTTTACAGCCGGGTTCGAAATAGATTGCACGATTGTTTCTAAGCCGTGCTGTTGCCCCACATAAGCCAGAGTTGCGTGACCGGTATTAACGGTAAAAAGCTTGCGTTCGATATAAGGGTCAAGGTCTTCTACAAAATGTGCGCCTGGAATAGTTGGCGTTAAGTCGTCTAACGTCGAAGTGTCAATTACCCATTCGCTAAATGCTTCAACCAGCACATCGAGGCCGAGGCCCGATTTTTGCGGTGGCACAATGCGGTCGACAGCTGTGTTTGCAAATCGAGCCTTTGCAGCTAGCGAAGAATCGATTGCCAAAATTTCTGATTTCAAAGTGTCGGTAGCGCGAATTGCATTTTCGCAAGCCATCACGATAAGAGGTTTTGCGCTGGTGCGCTTGCCTAATCCAGCAGCAATCAGCGGAGCGAGAAATTTCAATACGCTGACACCGACAGATGCGGTCAGAAGATCTGCGGATGCAATTGCGTCTGCGGCGGCATCAAACTCTGTCTGAGAGTTGAAGGCCGTGAAATTATCAATGCGGTGAGTTTTTGCACCCGAACCGGTTTCAAGAACCTGGTAGCTTTCCGCATTTTTTAGAGCTGTGACGGTTTCGTCGTTCACATCAAGAAAAATTAGGCGATACCCTGCTTCATGCAAGAGTTGCCCGATAAAGCCTCGGCCGATGTTTCCCGCGCCAAAGTGAACCGCGATCACGCAGTTCTCTGTTCACTGAAAATCGATGTGAATTCGTCTTCATTCTTTGCGGCTAGAAGGCGCTCTACGGTTGCCATGTCGCTAAAAATTTCTGCCAGCATGGCAAGTGATTCCATGTGTGTTCCATCACGACCGGCGATACCAACAACAAATTTCACTTCGTTGCCATCCCAGTCAATTGGTTTTTCATAGCGAATAATCGCAAGAGCCGAACTCTTAACGAAGACGGCGCCTTCGAGGGTTCCATGCGGTATCGCCAGCAAATTGCCCATGTAGGTAGAAACCGAGGATTCACGTGCAAACATCGAGTCGCGATATTCTTCGGAAACGGCATCAGCCTGAATCAACATTTCTGCCGCTTCATTGATGGCTTCATCTTGAGATGTTGCCTTGCCGTTAATTCGAATTAACTCGACTGCTGTGTTTGGCACTGTGAATCCTCGGTTCCCTGAACTTACTTACGTTGTGACTGAAGAAGGGCGACGACTTCGTCGTACTTAGGAGAAGCCATGAAGTTCTCGACACTGTAGTGAATGGCATCAGGAGCCATATGCTTGGCTCGATCGCTCAATCGCGAGTGGGAGATTATGAGTTCTTCATTACCTGTCAGGTTTGCAATAGCGGCATTTGTAACTTTTACGTCGCTAAGCCCTGCTGCCTTCAACTTGTTTCGCAATAAGGAAGCGCCCATGGCACTCGAGCCCATGCCTGCATCGCAAGCGAATACAACGTGTTCTGTAAGTTCACTACTCATTTTTTATTTGCCTGCAGCCTTCATAGCAGCTGAAGCTGCAACTGCGTCGGTTAGTGTGCCGTTCTCGTCGGTAGCTAGATCACGCGAGCGAGTTGCACGGATAATCACACCAGCGATTAGGAACGAAACGGTTGCCGATAGCACAACCGAAAGAATCACACCTAGGTATGAGTCACTTGCAGTCTGAATCAGTACGGCAAAGATTGAGCCCGGTGAAGCTGGCGCACGAAGTCCTGAACCAAAAATTAGGTTGGTTAGAACACCGGTAGCGCCACCTGCGATTGCAGCAACGATAAGAGCTGGCTTCATCAAGATGTATGGGAAGTAAACCTCGTGGATTCCACCAAGGAAGTGAATGATGATCGCACCTGGAGCAGAGGCCTTTGAAAGACCAACACCGAATAGCGCGAATGCAGCAAGAATTCCAAGACCAGGACCTGGGTTAGCTTCAAGCAAGAACAAGATTGACTTGCCCGACTCAGCAGCCGCAGTGGTTCCAAGTGGAGTTAGCACACCGTGGTTAATTGCGTTGTTTAGGAACAAAACCTTTGCAGGCTCAATCAAGATGCTGGTTACTGGAAGAAGCCCAGTGCTAACCAACCACTCAACGCCCTTACCTAGTGCGTCACTGATTGCGGTAAGAATTGGAGACATTCCAAGGAATGCTGCCAACGCCATAAGCGCACCAACGATACCTGCTGAGAAGTTGTCAACAAGCATTTCGAAACCAGGCTTGATCTTTCCTTCCCAGATGCTGTCGATCTTCTTCATGATCCATGCAGCAGCAGGACCAATGATCATCGCACCCATGAACATTGGAATTGTAGTTCCAACGATTACACCCATAGTTGCAATGGTTGCTACTACTCCACCGCGTGCACCGTAGACAAGACGTCCACCAGAGTTTGCGATTAGAAGAGGTAGCAGGTTAACAATCATCGGACCTACAAGTGCGAGGAAGTTCAAACCACCCTGGTCAGTTGGCGCACCAAGTGATGGAATCCAACCGGTAGGAATGAAGAACGCGGTAATTAAACCCCACGCGATAAATGCAGCGATGTTTGGCATGACCATACCCGATAGGAAAGTTCCAAACTTCTGAACTCCTACGCGGAAGCCGCCATTTGACTTTTTATCAGTCACTTATTGCTCCTTAGTAATTTATTTATTGATGCGAGGTTGTGGCCCGCGCTAATTTTTGTGCCTTTGCAAGTGTTCGATAACTAATTCATAAGCCTTCTCGGCATTGAAGCCACCAGATACGTTTTCAGGCAAATTAATTACTGCAACTCCTGCATCGCTAAGTTCGCCAACCTTTGGCGCTTCTGCGATATGCGAGGCCACCAAGACAATTTCATTTTCAACAGGCTGCAACGTTGCTAGAGCTGCTGGCGAGAATTTGATGTCCTGACCTTGGTTTTGAGAAATAGACCGCAGCTTCATCGCCAGAAAAGTGCTGGATGCTCCAGCCCCACAAACGATGTGAACTAGGGTCATGTCTCCCTCCTCGTTGGAAACTATGACACGCAAATCCGCTGAAATATTGGGTTTTCCGACTAAACCTCTTTCCTCTGGTTAGGAAAACAGGCGGAAAAGGCGGAAAATAAAACAACGATTAGGTAAAGGTCAGGGCTATGAGGGATATGCGATGAGCGATAAGACCACTCAGCTAATCGAGGTGTTACGAGAGAGCAGTGACTGGATGTCAGCTCAGGCCCTAGCCGAGCGCCTAAATGTGACAAGTCGAAGTATTCGAAATTATGTCTCGAGCGCCAAAGCATCTGCGGAGCCATTCGAAATCATCCAGGCATCGCCGCGCGGTTACAAATTAGATGCCGAGGCTTACGCGACTTTTCGCGAAGCTAAGGCAGCAAACCCAAAAGCGACCCCGGCAACACCGCGAGAACGCGCCAATCAAATAATTCGATTGATCATAGATTCCAAGGATGGCATTAGCCTCGAAGACATCGCCAAGATTATGCATGTTTCTTTGGCGACTGCGGAGTTAGATTTGAAGCGTGCGCGGGACATTGTCGCAACCTGTGGCGTTACTATCTCTCGCGTTGATGGATTTCTAGCGCTAGAGGGAACCGAGACGGAAATTCGTCGCGTGATTTCGCTGTTGGTTTATTCATCTCTAGACACAGATTTTGTGAATCTCTACTCGGTTGCAACGCGATTTGAAATTCCAAAGCTAATTGAATTCAAAACCGACCTAATTGAGCGACTCGACTTTCACGGTTTCATCATCAATGAATATGGAATCGATTCGGTATTGCTACACGTTGCAATCACAGTCGATCGCGTTCGAAGCGGACGTACACTGCCCGATGAACCTCAAGACTTGGGCGAAGAAGCTGCGCTAATTGCCAGCTTGATTCGCGACCTTGTGATGCGACACTTCGAAGTCACCATTGGACAGGTGGAAGAAGCCTATTTAGCGCGCCAAATTGCAACTCGAGTTATTAGCGTTGCAAAGAGTAGCGTTTCAAGTGCCGCGCAAGCTGCACCCGAAGATCGCGAAACACTTTTGCGAATTCTCGACAAGGTTTACGAGGAGTATCTGGTTGACCTTCGCAATGACGACCTTGTTGATCGTTTGGCTTTGCACCTCGGCCATCTCTTTTATCGAGCAAAGTTCAATGTGTTCAGCAGGAATCCGATTGCCAAAACTATAAAGACTTCTTATCCCCTGATTTTTGACCTGGCGGTATTTCTGTGTTCGTTGATTCAAAAGGAACGCGGCATCGTGGTTGACGAAGATGAAATCTCTTATGTCGCCCTGCACATCGGAAGCTTCCTGGAGCGCCAGGCCCAGGAAGAAAACCGAGTTACCGCCACGATTGTT
>JBJTNR010000120.1:0-2661 GCA_046074145.1 Rhodoluna sp. | reverse complement strand
GGCAGGCAGAGTTGCGTTCGGCTCGGCCACCTTTGAAACCAAAAGACTCATCTTGGTGAGAGTCGAATATCCATCGGTGTAGGTCTGGTTGGTTACATCCGGCACCGAAATTCCGCCGCCACCAGGGGTTACCGCGAAATTGAAATTACCAAAAGTAAACAGCCAAACCATTAGTCCGATTAGAACCACACCAACCGCAGAACCAATTGTCCAAATCAAACCGCTCGATGGTCTTGCGACATTGGCAAGGATAGGCGCCGAAGTTGAACCGGTGTTGCTTGGAAGTTCCACACCGAGTGCAGAGAACGGATTTGTTGCAGGAGTCTTAACGTCATTCCACTGCGCTGCATATTCTTCATCTGCCTTGCGAGTGGCAGCGGTCGATTCCATTTGCGGCATTGCCGTTGTGCGCGGTGCGGCAAGATCGCCAAGCAGCGCTTCAAAGTCATCGCCGTCACTCTGTGCTTTGTCGATTGCTTCGGTAGTTACCGGCGAGCTTGGTTGCTGATAAAAATTAGGTGACGAATTTGTCTGTGATGCAGTCACACCGGCACTGCCGGTAGCCGCAGCCAAGAAGTGTTCGCGGAAATCTTCGGCGGTTTGGAATCGTTCTTCACGATCTTTCGCCAACGCGCGCAATACAACTTGATCGAGTTCTTTTGAAACGCTGTCGTCGAATTCCGAAGGTGGAATTACCGCTTCGCTGACGTGCTGGTATGCAACCGACACCGCAGTTTCACCCTTGAACGGCGGACGACCACAAATCATTTCGTAAAGCAAAACTCCAGCCGAGTAAAGATCTGTGCGAGCGTCAACGGTTTCACCGCGTGCCTGTTCCGGTGAAAAATACTGTGCGGTGCCAACAATTCCAGAGGTGTGCGCCATGGTGGCAGATGAATCTGAAACCGCACGCGCGATGCCGAAATCCATGACCTTCACCAGACCTGTATCGGTGATCATGATGTTTGCCGACTTTATGTCGCGGTGCACAACACCAGCGCGGTGTGAAAATTCGAGTGCGGTAAGCACGCCAACGGTGTAGTCAATGACTTCTTTGCGAGTCAGGCGACGTTCGTGCATGATGTCGCGAAGTAAACGTCCGCTGACATATTCCATGACGATGAAAGGGTACTTGTGCTCATTGCCGTACTCGTCGTGGGTTACTTCTTCGCCGGCATCGTAAACACGAACGATGGTCGGGTGAGCCATACGAGCAGAAGCCTGCGCCTCCTGGCGAAAACGAGCTTCGAATGCAGGGTCATTAGCCAAATCTGACTTGAGCAATTTAATTGCAACGGTACGACCGAGTCTGCGGTCGGTACCTTCAAAAACGTCAGCCATTCCACCGCGGCCGATGAGGTTTCCTACCTCATAACGACCCGCGATGATTCGCTGGTTTTCAGTCAATTTGTTTGCTCCATTCGTGGCCTTAGGCCATCCTTGTCAGTCTAATAAAGGCTTACTGATACTTGGCTGGGAACTCACTGCGTCGAACTGCTCGAAGCACTCGGACTAGTTTGCGGTGTGTTCGATTCGCTTGGAGTGGGGCTCGGCTCTGGAGTTACACCGGAATCGGCAACGTAATAAGTAAGTGTGATTTCTTGACCAGCAGTTAGCGAACCGAGTGGCGCGGCTTCGTAAACCGTCATCACGCGTTCGTCATCGGCTGGCACCAAATCACCAGGTATCGCCGTCACGATTAAACCCTTTGCGCTTAACTCCGCAGAAACTTCGGCGACGTTGCGACCGTTAACTTCTTCAAACAAAACCACTACTGGCGAACCAGACGGTGGCACCGATGAAGTGTCGCCGGTGCTGCTTGGATAAGGACTCTGCGACCAGGTTGGCAATTGCGGTTGCATCGAAGTCATGACGATTGCGACCACCACGGCGATTGCGGTTAAGCCCAGCAAACCGATGAGTGCAAACCAAGGCCAAACCACAGGCTGCTTTTGCTTCATGACTTCTGGGTGCAGCTCGATCACCGCGGTGCGATCGCTGACACCTTTTGGTTGATCGATGAGTGCTGTAGCTGCCGAGTTGCGCGGTGCATTTGGCATTAGCGCTTCTGCGCGTTGCGCCAAAACCATTGCGCTCTCTGGGCGCTGGTTTGGTTTCTTTGCTAAGCAGCTCATAACCAAATTCGCAATTCTCGGATCGATCGAATCAGGAAGTGGCGGAGGCGACTGATTAATTTGCGCCATCGCAATTTCCATTTGTGATTCGCCGGTGAAAGGGCGTTTGCCCGCGAGTGCTTCGTGGGCCACGATGCCGAGCGAATAAATATCGGTTGCCGGAGTTGCCGTTTTTCCGGTTGCCTGTTCCGGTGAAAGATATTGAACGGTTCCCATTACCTGTCCGGTTGCGGTCAAGCTCACTTGATCGGCAACGCGAGCAATTCCGAAGTCGGTAATTTTCACTTCGCCTTCTGGAGTGATCAAAAGATTTCCCGGCTTAACATCACGGTGCACGAGTCCGGCTTCGTGCGCTGCATAAAGCGCACGTGCGGTTTGAGCAACGATGTCGAGCACTCGATCACCAGGCAGCGAACGATCGAGTTCCAAAATTCTGGCGAGTGAGTCTCCGGGTACGAGCTCCATCACGAGGTATGCGCTACCGCCCGATTCGCCGTAGTCATAAACGTTGGCAATGCCATCGTGG
>JBJTNR010000119.1:0-13001 GCA_046074145.1 Rhodoluna sp. | reverse complement strand
CTTGATTATCGTGGCGGCAGGAATTTTGGCCTATGCCGTACATGAATTCCAAGAAATCGGAATCATAACCTTCTTGAACGACCCGACCTACGATCTAACCACTTCGGTTTCATACACGCTGGAATCGATCCTGCGCGGCGCAGTTGGATTCCGCTCAAAGCCAAGTCAACTTGAACTTCTGGTTTGGTGGCTCTACGTGATTCCGACCGCGGTTTTATACGTGCGCAATTCACGCAGCAAAAAACTTAACTAAGGTCGACTACTCGCTTGCGCGCTTGCGCTGTGAAGCTAGTCGAGCGCGCACGTTAGGGTCGAGTTCAACTTTTCGAATTCGAGTTGCCTCTGGGGTAACTTCGACACACTCATCTTCACGAGCAAATTCAAGACACTCTTCAAGAGAAAGCTTGCGCGGCGGTGTCAAAGACTGGAATTCATCCGAAGATGCCGCTCGCATGTTAGTTAGCTTCTTTTCCTTTGTGATGTTAACTTCCATGTCATCGGCACGTGAGTTTTCGCCCACAACCATTCCGGCGTAAACCTCGCTGGTTGGCTCGACGAAGAATGAGCCGCGCTCTTGCAAACCGATCATGGCGAAAGGTGTTACTACACCGGCACGGTCGGCAACCATTGACCCGTTATTACGGGTAACTATTTCGCCTGCCCAGGCGTCGTAGCCTTCAGAAATAGCGTTTGCGATTCCGGTGCCTTTGGTTGTGGTCAAGAATTCGGTTCGGAATCCGATTAGTCCACGTGAAGGAACTTTAAATTCCATGCGAACCCAGCCGGTGCCGTGGTTAACCATGTTCTTCATTACACCCTTGCGCGCAGCCAGCAACTGTGTGATTGCTCCAAGGAATTCCTCTGGCACATCGATCGTTAGATCCTCAAACGGTTCGTGCAGTTTGCCGTCGACCTTTTTAGTAACTACTTGTGGCTTACCAACAGTAAGTTCGTAGCCCTCGCGTCGCATCTGCTCGACCAGAATTGCGAGAGCAAGTTCTCCACGGCCTTGAACTGCCCATTAGTCGGGGCGTTCGGTCGGCAAAACTTCGATCGAAACGTTACCGATTAGTTCGCGATCGAGACGATCTTTAACCAAGCGTGCGGTTACCTTTGCGCCTTTAACACGACCCGCCATTGGCGAGGTGTTGATTCCGATGGTCATCGAAATCGCAGGGTCGTCGACCTTAATCATCGGAAGTGGACGAACATCGTTCGGGTCGGCCAAAGTTTCACCGATGGTGATTTCTTCGATACCCGCAACCGCAACGATGTCGCCTGGGTTAGCTTCGTCGGTTGGGAAACGCTCCAGAGCCTTGGTCTTTAGCAGTTCGGTAATTTTCACGTTTTGTGTGGTGCCGTCTTGACGAACCCAAGCAACCTGCTGGCCCTTTTTCAAGGTTCCATTAAAAATACGAAGTAAAGCAAGACGACCAAGGAACGGCGATGCATCCAAGTTGGTCACGTGAGCTTGAAGCGGAGCTGCGTCATCGTAAGTAGGCGCAGGAATGTGCTTCAAGATTGCACCAAAAAGAGGTTCAAGATTTTCGTTGTCAGGAAGTGTTCCGTCGGCTGGCTTAGTCAAGCTCGCGCGACCGGCACGACCCGATGCGTAGATAACTGGAAGGTCCAGAATTCCGTCGATGTCCAAATCTGGAACATCGTCATGCAAGTCTGACGCCAAGCCGAGGAGAAGGTCGTGAGTTTCTTCAACCACTTCGTCGATTCGAGCGTCAGGGCGGTCGGTCTTGTTTAGTAACAAAATAACTGGAAGTTTAGCTTCGAGTGCTTTTCGCAACACGAATCGAGTCTGTGGCAACGGGCCTTCAGACGCGTCGACCAGCAGCACAACGCCGTCAACCATCGATAAGCCACGTTCTACTTCGCCACCGAAATCGGCGTGACCCGGGGTGTCAATCACGTTGATGGTGATTTCTTTGCCGCCAGCCGACGGTCCCTTATAAGAAATCGCGGTGTTCTTGGCGAGAATAGTGATTCCCTTTTCGCGCTCGAGGTCTCCCGAGTCCATTACGCGTTCGCCAACATTTGCGTGATCGCTGAAAGATCCGGTTTGGCGAAGCATGGCATCAACCAATGTGGTCTTACCGTGGTCTACGTGAGCAACGATTGCAACGTTGCGAAGGTCTTCTCTAGTGGCGAGAGCCATAAAACATCCTTGAGTTTGAGCACGCCAAACGAATTGACGAAAACTTTGATTAGGGGGTGCAGAACTGCATCTTTGAGCCCCTGCGTGCTTCAGTTTACCTTGAAATGCTCGCTACCCAAGTAGCGGTTGCTCGCTATTTAAAGTTGTTATTTCACGTAAATGTCACTAAACGAAGCTGTGCCCTGAGGTTCCCAGAAGAAAACGCCACCAAGATTTGAACCCCAGACCAATTGTGTCCTTGTGAAAATACCCGGAATGACCCAAACATTGTCAGCAATATATTGATTCAATGCGGCCCATTCCTGACCTTGAAGAACTCGATCGTGCTGATTAACTGCAGCATTTACTCGTTTTAAGAATGCTGGATATCCAGGCTCATTTTCTGCTCTAGATAAATCGAAGCCGCCCGTTTTGGTGAAGAGTTCAGGAATGATGGTGGATGCGTTTGGCCAGTCTGGAGCCCAGGCTGCACCAGAAAGATCGCTTTGCTTAGTTGGATCCAAAACAATCGAATAGTAAGGTCCCGGGTCGATGAAGTTAAATTTGATGATGATGCCTGCTTTGAACATGGCTTGCTTCCAAATAGATGCGACCTTTGGAGCGTTGGTTCCGTTCATTATGTCGTAGGTGATTCCACGATTCGGGTCGGTAACTCGTGCGTAAAGAGCAGGACACTGAGTTTTTGCCTTGTTCAAAAGTGCAATTGCTTTATCGGGGTTTCCTTCAGGTTTCCAGTCTGGGGTTCCAGTTATTACCTGGTAGTCAAATTTCATCGTCGGTTTGATTACGCCATCGGCAGGGTCGCCCATTAACTTGGCTCCACCGGAAAGATCGATCAGCGATTTGAAATCCTTGGCGTAGAAAATTGCTTGGCGAACAGGTAGGCAATTCAACTTTTCTAGGTTTACTGCCGCGTAGGAAACATAAGGGTCGTAAACATTCATCACGCGATTTTGGAAAGCCTCGAATGGATAACCATTTTCGTCAAAAATTGCTGAGAGGTTTGTCGACAATAGTGGATCTAAGTTAAAAGAGTTCGGGTCGACGTCGGCAATCATGCGCTTGTCGCGATTGTTGTCGTTTACGTTGAACTTGACGACAATTTTGTCTGGAAATGCTCTACTTTTTCTTAGCGGGTCAGCGTTGCGATTCCACTTATCGTTTCGAACTAAAATCATCGACTTGCTGTGCTCGTACGACTGAATTTTGTATGGGCCGCTCGAAACCGGATGCCAGTCGTACTCTTCTTGAGTGTCAAGTTTTTTTGGCACCGGGCCGAAAGCCAAGAAGGTGACCGTGTAATTGAAATCGATCACGGTTTGATTCAAATTAAATGTTATTGTTCGATTATTTTTGGAACAGGTAACTGCTCTGTCGAAAGCCGCCACGTCATTGTTTGCGGTTTCATAAGGTCCTTTGTAAACCGAATTTCCATTTTCATCTACTGGAATATCCAGAAGTCGAATTGCATAGGTTGGCCCGCCAGTGATTATTGAGGTAGCGAAAACGCGAGATACGCCATACTTCACGTCAGCGCAAGTAATCTCCGAGCCATCTTCGAAAGTAGAACCTTTGCGAAGTGTGAATGACCAACTAGTGTGATCTTCGTTCGAGCGACCAATGTCTGTAGCTAGGTCGGGAACGATTATTAGACCGGCATCTTTTGGTTCGCGGTCATATGCGACCAAGGTGCGTTGCAAATAAGAACCAAACCAAGCCAAGTCTTTTCCGGTGTAATTACGACCCGGATCGGCATGATTGAAATGAAGTTCGTGAGTGATGTAGGTAAGTGTTCCGCCAGAACGAGTTAGCAAATTACAGCTAACGATCCCGACCGCAATCAAAACTGCGACAAGAACCGCGGCCAGGACTCTACGCCTAGGTTGTTTTTTAACTTCGACCAAGTGAGTCAGTTTGGGTCCCCCATCATTTCCTGTCAAAAATGATAGCCATAGCGAAAATTTTCAGGTGGCTTTTTTTCGGTTTAGCCCGAGCTGACTTTCGAGTTGTAGGGCTACCTATTCAGGAAAGTGGCAAGCAACTTCAGCCGACTCGACTTTACGAAGCTGAGGTTCTTCACTAAAACACTTCGCTTGCGCCTTCCAACAGCGGGTGCTAAACACGCATCCGGTTGGCGGATTTAGCGGGCTTGGCAATTCGCCAGAAAGAACGATTTGTTCGCGCTTGGTTTCAAGCTTCGGGTCTGGAATTGGCACAGCTGACAGCAGCGCCTTGGTGTAAGGGTGGTGAGGTTTTTGATAAATCGATCCGGTGTCGGCAACTTCCATGACCTTACCTAAGTACATCACCGCTACTCGGTCGGCAATGTGCTGCACAACCGACAGGTCGTGTGCAATAAACAAGTATGAAAGACCGAAGTCATCTCGTAAGTCACTCAACAAGTTGACTACCTGGGCCTGAATTGAAACGTCGAGTGCAGAAACCGGCTCGTCGCACACAATAAATTTTGGCTTTAGTGCGAGTGCTCGCGCGATTCCAATGCGTTGGCGCTGACCGCCAGAAAATTCGTGCGGGTATCGATCGAAGTGCTCAGGGTTTAGACCCACGCGACTCATTAGATCTTGAACGGCTGTTTTTACGCCTTCTTTCGGCTTAACCGAGTGCACCTCGAACGAAGCGGAAATAATTGAACCGATAGTTTGACGAGGATTCAAAGACGAGTAAGGGTCTTGGAAAATCATTTGCATTTTGGTTCGAAGTGGTTTCATCTGGTGAGTGCTGTAGCCAGAAATTTCTTCACCTTCGAACTTAATCGAACCCGAGGTTGGATCGTAGAGCTTCAATACTGTTCGGCCTGCCGTCGATTTTCCGCAACCAGACTCGCCTACTAAGCCAAGGGTCTCGCCTGGTTTGATTGAAAAGCTAATGCCGTTTACTGCTTTATTCGTTGCAGAAACACGAGAAAAAATTCCGGGTCCAGAAACCGGGAAAAACTTTTCGAGATTAGTTACCTCGACTAGCGGTTCACTCATTTGGACTTTCCTTCGTATAGGTGGCAACGACTCAGGTGTCCAGCCGAAACTTCGATTAACTTAGGCGCAGTTGTTTCGCACTTATTGCCTGGCACTTCGTCTTTGCGAGAGCAACGTGGTGCAAAGGCGCAACCGGCGGTTAATTTGATTAGCGATGGTGGCTGGCCGGGAATTGCCGAAAGGCGATCTTCATGCGGACGGTCCATGCGAGGCACGGAATGCAGCAATCCGACCGTGTAAGGCATTTTTGGTTTTGCGTAGAGTTCGCCAACTTCTGCAGTTTCAACCAGGCGACCGGCGTACATAACGTTGACTCGGTCTGCGGTTCCTGCAACAACGCCAAGGTCGTGAGTAATCAAGATCACGGCCATATTGAAACGCTTTTGCAAATCTTTAATTAATTGCAAAATTTGTGCCTGAACGGTTACGTCGAGCGCCGTAGTCGGCTCATCTGCAATTAAAATTTTCGGATTATTCATGAGCGCCATTGCTATCATTACGCGTTGACGCATACCGCCGGAAAATTGGTGCGGGTAGGAACGTAATCTTTCTTCTGGCGAAGCCATGCCGACTAAGCCCAGCAGTTCGATTGCGCGACGACGGCTTTCATCTTTGCTAACGCTGTTATGTGCCTGATGGGCTTCAATCAGCTGATCGACGATTGTGTAATAAGGGTGCAGGGCTGACATCGGATCTTGGAAGATCATCGCGATCTCGTTACCGCGAATTTTGCGAAGCTTTTCGTTATCAAGACCGATTAGATCAACTTTTCCATCGGCGTTTTTAATTACCACCGAGCCTGTGATTGTAGTTTTTCCGGGCGGAAGCAACCCCATGTAAGCGAGGTTGCTAACGGTTTTACCCGAACCGGACTCACCCACAATTGCAAGCGTCTCGCCCGCGGCGAGGTCGAATGAGATTCCATCAACAGCTTTAACGACTCCGTCGGGAGTTGAAAATTCAACGCGAAGATCGCGTACCGAAAGCAAGCTCATTAGACTCTCACTCTCGGATCGATGAACGCGTAAAGCAGGTCAACGATGAGGTTCATGATGACAACGATTCCCGCGGCCAAAATTGTGGTTGCCACAATGATTGGAAGGTCGTATTCCAAAACTGCGCCAAGCGAAAGACGACCCAGTCCCGGAAGATTGAAAACGGCTTCGGTCAAAATTGCGCCACCCAAAAGCCCGGCAAAGTCGAGGCTTGCCATAGTTGCAATCGGTGCGAGAGCGGCACGCAGGGTGTGCTTGCCTAGAATTCTGCCTTCGCTCAAACCTTTGGCTCGAGCTGTTCGAATGTAATCTTCGGTCGAGGTTTCAAGCACCTGAGCTCGAACAAATCTTGTATAAAGCGCTGCGTAAGCAAAAGCCAAAGTAATCCATGGCAGCAGCATGTTTAGGAACCAGCGAATTGGATTCTCGAATGGCCCGGTGTAGCCGCCAGATGGGAATGGCAAAAGGTGCCATTTAATTACTACGAACACGATCAAAATCAGACCGGTTAAAAAAGTAGGAAGTGAAGTTCCGATGAGGACGAAAATTGTGCTGGCGGTGTCGACAAATTTTCCTTTGAAGCGTGCAGATAAAACGCCAAGCCCCACTCCGACGATTATCCAAAGAACTAGTGCTCCAACTGCAAGAGCAACGGTCACTGGAAGTGCCTCGCCGATTAGATCGGTGACACAGGCGTGTTCCATAAATGAGTAACCGAATGCTGGCGCTGGGCAATGGAAAGCCGCCTGGCCAATTCCGTAATCGCGACCAATAAAAAGTCCGGTTAGGAACAGCCAGTACTGTTCGTAAATTGGTTTGTCGTATCCGAGTCGAACACGATTGGCTGCAATGATTCCAGGGTCGTTGCAATTTTTTCCGCAAGTCAATGCGGCTGGATCAAATGGGAGTAAAGCAAATATCAGATAAACGGCGACACTGACTCCGAGAAGTATCAGAAACGTAACGGCTAAACGACGACCGATATACGTTGCTAAACCTGACATGCTTTATTTCTTTCTTAGTTGTGAAAACTGAATGTTCGCGGTGCCGAGATTTCGCTCGACACCGCGAACAATTCAGAGATTGTTACTTGATGTAAATGTCACCGAATGAAGCGGTGCCCTGTGGGTCCCAGAAGTACACACCGCCGAGGCCTGAGCCCCAAACTTCTTGTGTCTTAGAGAACACACCAGGGATGATCCACATCTGGTCCATCGCGTACTGGTTCAACTCAGCCCACATCTTTCCTTGCTTGGTGCGGTCTGGCTCAATAAGAGCTGCGTCCGACTTCGCTTTGAAATCTGCATAGGCAGGGTCGTTCCAGTTTTGTGACATTGGGAATCCACCAGTCTCGGTGAACAACTCAGGGATAACGGTCGAAGCGTTAGCCCAGTCCGGTGCCCAACCAGCAGATGAAAGATCGCCCTGCTTGGTCTGGTCAAGAACTACTGAGTAGTAGCTACCAGGTTCGATGAAGTTGAACTTGATTACGATTCCAGCCTTGCCAAGTGAGTCAATCCAAATTGCGGCTGACTTCTTAGCGGTTTCGCTGTCTGGAATGTCGTAAACAATTCCCTTGTTCTTGTCGGTAACACGAGCGTAAAGGTCTGGACACTCGGTCTTGGCCTGGTCCATAAGGGCCTTTGCCTTCTCAACGTTTCCGTCGCCCTTCCAATCTTCGTAACCGGTGGTCTTTGCGTAGTCAAGACCCATAAGAGGCTTGATTACACCGTCAGCAGGGTCACCGTTAAGTGCCTGGCCACCAGAAAGTTTGATTAGAGAGTTGAAGTCTTTCGCGTAGTAAATTGCCTGGCGAATTGGTAGACAGTTCAACTTCGCTACGTTTACAGCTGCATAGCGTACGTATGGGTCGTAAACGTTTAGCGAACGGTCTTTCCAAGCCTCAACAGGGTTACCGGCTTCATCGAAAACGGTAGTCAAGTTGGTTGGAAGAAGTGAGTCAAGCAAGAAGGTGTTTGGGTCCGAGTCGGTAAGGATCATCTGATCACGAACTTCTTCAGCCATACCGAACTTAACTACAACTTCGTCAGGGAATGCGCGGTTGGCACGTAGTGGGTCAGAATCTTTGTTCCACTTGTCGTTGCGAACAAGAACCATTTCATCCTTGGCCTTGTACTTCTTGATCTTGTAAGGGCCGGTTGAAACTGGGTGCATGTCGTACTGGTCACCGTCGTCAGCAGCCTTTGGCACTGGACCGAATGACAAGTAAGTAACTGTGTAGTTAAAGTCACCAACTGGACGCTTCAAGTTGAAGGTAATGGTCTTGTTGTCATCTGAACAAGTAACTGCCTTGTCGTAAGCTGCGGTGTCGTTACCGTCGGTTACATAAGGGCCCTTGTAAACAGATGAACCATCTTCTGCTGAAGGAATGTCTAGCATTCCGATTGCATAAGTAGGACCATCGGTGATGATGTCAGTTGCGAAGGTGCGAGACACTCCGTACTTGATGTCTTCACAGGTGATTGCCGAACCGTCTTCAAAAGTTGAGCCGTCACGAAGTGTGAATTCCCAAGTCTTGTTGCCGTTCGATGCGGTACCGGTGTCGGTTGCAAGGTCTGGCACAACGGCCGAACCAGCAGCACCAGGAGCGCGGTCATAAGCAGTCAGAGTTCTCTGAAGGTATGAACCAAACCATGCAATGTGCTGACCGGTGTAGTTTCTAGCCGGGTCAGCGTGTGTCCATGCATCGCTGTGGGTGATGTAAGTGATTGTTCCACCGGTGTTTGCACCAGCCGAACAACCTGTAAGCCCAGCTGCAGCTAGTGAAGCTACCGCTAGAGCCGCCAAAGTTGCCTTCAGCATTTTCTTCTCTGTCATGTTCCTCCTCCTAAGGAGTTCTATGTTTTTTTGTTTTTACCTTCAAGCTTGAAAGGTAAGTCTTAATTTGCCTCGCTCTTTGGGTCAAGAGCGTCGCGGATCGAATCTCCGAGCAGGTTGAAAGAGAGCACAACCAGAATCAGAAATAGCGACGGGATATAAAAGTACGTTGGGTTGTTCATCATGAACTTGATTGAGTCGGCAATCAACAAACCTAGAGTCGGAGTTGGTGGCTGAACGCCTATACCCAGATAAGAAAAAATTGCCTCGGCGGTTAGGTAACCAGGAAGTGCAAGCGACATGTAGACGATTACCGGGTTCCAGATGTTTGGCAATACCTCTTTAAAGATGATTCGTACTTGTGAGGCACCCAAAGCCCTAGCCGAAAGCACGAAGTCACGCTCGCGAATCGAAAGAACTTGTGAGCGAATAATTCGAGAGAGGTATGGCCAACCGAAGAAAGCCAAAATTGAAATCAAATACAGAATTCGAGCATCGTTGTCGTGGGCAATTCCGGACTGTTCGATTCGCTGAATCATTGGAGCGCTAAGGGCAAGGATCATAAAAAATGACGGGAACGCCAGCAGGAAGTCGACCACTCGTCCGAGAAATCCATCCAGGCGGCCGCGGAAATAACCGCCAAGCAAACCCACAATCAAACCCACGGTTACCGTAATCAAGGTTGAAACCAGTGCAATCATGAATGAAATTCGCGCACCGAAGATCAGACGAGCTAGCAAGTCGTAGCCAATTCCAGGAACAATGCCTAGTGGATGTGCGGGGCTCATGCCGCTGAATGCACCAATTACGGTTCCGCGAGAGTCCATAAGGTCATCGAAACGTTGATCTGGGTCGATGCCTAGAGCTGCATAGATAAGAGGTGCAAATAAAACGACGAGGATAAGGAAAATTACGGTAACCAATGCGGGAATAGCCACTTTGTTACTTTTAAATCTTCGCCAGGCCAGCTCTCGGGGGCTGTGACCGCCGATTTCTGCCGTAGCTTCCTTGCTTAACACCAAAATAAACTAACAGATTGTAAAGATTTTTTAGGTTCCTTTTGAGATTTGAATCGATAATCACAAAAGGGTAACGAAGCGCAATCCCTGAATTCGATTAGAAATATTCGCCGGAGGTGCCACAAATTAGAATCGAACCGATGTTGAAGCGTAACCGAATTCTGAGTGAAACCGTAATTGTGTTGGCGCTCAGTTTGGGGGCATCGGCGCTTTATTCAATTGTGTCGTTGCTGGCAAAATTAACCGCGCCACAGGGCCTCGCCGCTCAGACCACAACAATAAATTCTTCGATGGCAGATCGCGAGTGGCTAGATCTCTCCTATCAAGTTCTTGACCTAGCGCTTGGGTTAGCCCCGGTCGCATTGGTGCTGTTTTTGTTATGGTCGGAAACTCAAAATCCCTTTAATGCACTCGGTTTAAAGCTATCAAATTTGAAATTTTGGTTTAGCCGCGGTTTATTTCTGGCGGCAGCAATAGGCATTCCAGGTCTAGGGCTTTACGTCGTTTCAAGAATTCTGGGACTTTCTTCCCGAATAATTCCAGCCGAATTGGCAAGCTACTGGTGGACGATTCCGATTTTGCTGTTGGCTGCAGTTAAGGCGGCACTTCTGGAAGAAGTGATTGTTGTCGGCTACTTATTTGATCGACTAAAAAAGTTAAATCTAAGTGATCGATCGATACTTCTTATAAGTGCGGGATTACGCGGCAGTTACCACCTCTACCAAGGTTTCGGTGGATTCATCGGAAACGCGGTTATGGGTTTGGTATTTGGCTATGCATATCGAAGGTGGGGTCGAATAATGCCTTTGATTTTTGCCCACTTTATCCTGGATGCCGTTTCTTTCGTTGGCTACGCTCTCATCGGCAAGGCGTTGCTTCTGCCCTAGTCAACGGCTGCTAGAGTTTTGCTCGTTGCCTCAAAAAAGGTAACAGCATTTGTTTTTAGCAGGGGAAGCTGGCGTAAATCCAGCACTGACCCGCAACCGTAAATCAGTTCTCTGAAAGTCGGAATGCCTGCAAAAAAGCAATTGACTCCTATTTACCGTCGAGGTCTACGGTCGGAGTCGAAATGGCTATCGCCACTTCGCCTTCGCACTCAGATCGCAAATTGCGAAAGGTTTCCATGTTTGGAACTAAATCTGGGTTGCGCACTATTGCAGCAATCATCAGCATCACACTAGCGGCGTCAGTTGGAATTTCGCTTCCAGCAAATGCCGCAGACGCTTACTCTGCAAGCGTTACTTTTCTAGCCAAGTCGTTTGGTGCGAACAAGCAAGCGATTACGCTTTACGAATCTCAGCAAGACGGAATAACGCTCGAGGCAATGGTCCAGTTGGCTGCCGCCGGAAAAACTATTGAAAAACAATTGCCTGCCGTCAAGTACATGCTGCTGAACCCAGAACAACCACTTGGTACCAAGAATTCTGGTTACTTATTCAATCCAGACAAGACTCTAAAAATGGGTCTTGCCGGAAAATTCCTATTCGCAAGCGAGGCGCTTGGTGTCGCGAACAACTCGGTCAGGTACAAACTGTATAAAAAACTGGTCGCCAAAATTGATGCGAGCACCGGCGAAATTAGTTTGACAACATCGGGCGCCATGGATTACGCGTGGGTTGCTCTCGGGTTGCACTCATATCAGGAGTACACGCTGGCTAACAAAGTAATCTCCGGAATGATCAAACTGCAGAATGCAGATGGTGGATTCAGCGCGTGGGACCCAACTGTTTCAAATATTGACGGCACCGGCTTGGTTCTTCAGGCGCTGAACCTAGCCCCGACTCGCGCAAGTGCAGCCGCTATTGCTTCGCGAGCGGCAGCCGAGAAAAAAGCTGTGGCTTACTTAAAGAAGTCAGACTCTGTCGATGGTTCGAACTGGGAATCTGAAGGAGCTGCATCAGTAAACTCAACTGCCTACGCTGCCATGGGACTAAAGGCTGCTGGAAAAAATATCGATAAATACGTTGCCTGGTTGAAGACTCAGCTCGTTAGCAAAGGTGGTTTCAAGAGCCCCTACTCAAATGGGGCTGGTGATGTTTTCGCAACTTCGCAAGCACTCGCATTGCTTTATGGCAAAACTTATTTGACTATCGGGTACTAATGAGAACTCCCCTGCGCTCAATTCTGATCTCGCTTGTTGCCTTAGTGGCGATTGGTGGCGCGGTTTCGGCGTTGACCTCGGGGGAAAGCTCTAGCCCAATTTCTAAACTTGGCTCAACGAGCGGTGCATGCGTAGACAACGGCGTCACTCTGGTTGTCGATTTTGGCACTGGGTCGAACAAGGAGCCAATCGAAACTTGTGCAAAAAATTTCTCTGGTACCGGTTGGCAGTTGTTTGGCTCTACTGGCGTTTCTGTTCAAGGTACCTCGGAATTCCCTGAAAGCTTTGTTTGTCGAATTCAAGGGTGGCCGGAGTCAAACTTGCAAGACTGCGCCGATACACCAAAATACTCCGAGGGAACTTGGGCTTTTTACTTTGCCGACGTAGAAACAGGATCGAAGTGGTTAATTAGCGGTGTTGGTGCCAGCATGCAAAAACCAGAATGCGGTTCAGTCGAAGGTTGGTTATTTATTGCCCCCGGTGAAAACCGTGACACCGCCGAGCCCTCTGTCGCACCGCATCCAATTAGCTGTAAATGAAATTTTTAAATCGCCTTCTGAATTTACACCCGGTCACCTGGTGGGCATTCGGTTTGGCACTAGCAATCTCCGCCGGAATTAGCACGAATCCGTTTGCGCTTCTGATAATTATTGGCTTTTGCTTGCTTGCAATTATCGGCGCTCGAAGTTTTGATTCGTCGCTGGCAAAGTCGAATTTGTATTTCTGGCTCGCCGGGATCGTGATTATTACCCGCTTGGTTTTCCGGATTATTTTCAACTACACGTCTGCGGAAAATGATGTTTTGTTAAATCTGCCCAGAGTCCAAATCGATTTAGGAATTGGTGATCCGGTCGGGTTATTTGGTTCGGTATCTCGACAAACAATGCT
>JBJTNR010000118.1:0-6982 GCA_046074145.1 Rhodoluna sp. | reverse complement strand
GGGGATTTATTCATTGGGGTGCACCCTGTTTTTAAATGCTTTGCCTACGGCGGTTTGGTGAACCCTATTTATTGGCCATTTCGATGAGCAGCTCGCGCACGCGACCAGCATCCGCAGAGCCCTTCATTGCTTGCATCACGGCACCGATTACTGCACCGGCCGCCTGCATTCGACCTTCACGAATTGCATCGAGAACATCCGGTTGCTTGGCAAGTGCGGCTTCGATGGCGGCGATCAGCGCGCCGTCGTCGGAAACAACTTCGAGCCCGCGCTTAGCGACAATTTCGGCAGGGCTTCCCTCGCCGGCTAAAACAAATGTCAACACTTCACGAGCAAGGCGATCGTTTATTTTTCCAGAGTCGACTAGCCCAGCAAGTTCGGCAACCTGCCCACCGGTAATTTCGAGTTCGGTTACATCTTTATCTTGGCCATTTGCCAATCGAGCAAGTTCTCCGGTCCACCATTTTCTAGCAGCCTGAGGTTTTGCACCTGCGGCAACAGTTTCTTCAATTTGATCAAGTAAGTCAGCGTTGACCACGTCGCGGAACTCAAGGTCGGCAAATCCCCACTCTTGCTGAACGCGTTTGCGTCGGGCGGCGGGGTTTTCCGGAAGCTTCGCACGAAGCTCTTCGATCCAGTCTTTTGACGGTTGCACCGGAACCAAATCAGGCTCAGGGAAGTAACGGTAGTCATCGGCGTCAGACTTTGGTCGACCTGAGCTTGTCGAACCCTTATCTTCGTGCCAGTGGCGGGTCTCCTGGATAATCGCGGTTCCCTTAGCTAGCAGCGCAGCCTGGCGTTGAATTTCATAACGCACAGCGCGTTCGATTGAGCGAAGCGAGTTTACGTTTTTCGTTTCGGTGCGAGTACCAAGTTTTTCGGCTCCATGTGGTCGAAGCGAAACGTTGGCATCGCAACGCACATTTCCGCGTTCCATGCGAGCGTCAGAAACACCAAGACCTTTGACAATTTCGCGAATCGCTCTCACGTAAGCTGCAGCTAGTTCGGGTGCTTCTGCCCCGGCTCCAAAAACTGGACGAGTAACGATCTCGACTAACGGAACACCGGCGCGGTTGTAATCCACCAATGAATATTCCGCGCCTTGAATGCGACCGGTTGAACCACCGACGTGTGTAAGTTTTCCGGCATCTTCTTCCATGTGAGCGCGTTCGATGTTTACCGTAAAGGTTTTTCCCGAAGGCACTTCGACTGTTAGAGAGCCGTCGTGAGCAATTGGCTCGTCATACTGCGACGTTTGAAAGTTTTTTGCCAAGTCCGGATAAAAGTAGTTCTTGCGGGCAAAGCGACCGGTGGGTGCGATTCCGCAGCCGAGAGCCAAGCCAATTGAAATACTTGATTCGATAGCTCGCTTGTTAACGGCAGGCAGAGACCCGGGTAGGCCGATGCAAATCGGGCAAACGTTGGTGTTGGGTTCATCGCCGAATTCATTTTTGCAACCGCAAAACATCTTGGTCTTGGTGTTGAGCTCAACGTGTACCTCGAGACCAATTACAACCTCGAACTGTTCGATGGCCTTTTCGTAATTCATCAACTCGTCTTTAGCCATTAGCGTGCTCCCTCCAGTGCCGGAGCAAAGTCCATCATGCGCTTACCCCAAGCATCTTCGTGCATCTTTTCTAGCGCAGCGGCAACTTGATAGAGGCGGGCGTCTTCGCGAGCAGGCGCAAGGAACTGAATTCCACTTGGCAACTTGGTGTCTTCGGTAACTCCATTTGGAATCGCGATGCCTGGAATGCCGGCTAAGTTTGCGGGAATGGTTGCGATGTCATTTAAATACATCGCTAGCGGATCATCGATCTTTTCGCCGAATTTAAATGCGGTGGTTGGTGCGGTTGGTGAAACCAACACGTCTGCCTTTTCGAATGCGGCGGCAAAGTCGCGTTGAATCAGAGTGCGTACCTTTTGTGCGCTGCCGTAGTAGGCATCGTAGGAACCACTTGAGAGTGCGTAGGTTCCCAAAATAATTCTGCGTTTAACCTCTGGTCCAAAACCGGCTTCGCGAGTAGCTGCCATGACGCGTTCGATGGTTGGGTTTCCCTCTGGGGTAACGCGCAAACCAAATCGCACCGAGTCAAACTTTGCCAGGTTCGAAGACGCTTCAGCCGGAAGAATTAGGTAATAAGCGGCAACTGCATATTCAAAACTTGGGCACGATACTTCGACAATTTCGGCGCCAGCATCTTTTAGAAGGTTGAGGCTTTCCTCAAATTTTGCAGACACGCCAGCCTGAAAACCTTCTCCGCTGAGCTGCTTTATTACTCCAACGCGAAGACCTTTAACATCAAGTTTTTTCGCAGCATCAGTCATTGAACCGAGCGATTCAGGTAATGATGTGCTGTCGTGCTTGTCGTGACCGGCAATCACGTCTTGCAACATTGCTGCATCAAGCACGCTTCTCGAAACCGGCCCAATCTGATCGAGTGAACTGGCCAATGCGATAAGGCCATATCTGGAAATTGCTCCGTAGGTTGGTTTCATTCCGACAGTTCCGGTTACGAAAGCCGGATAACGAATTGAACCGCCGGTGTCCGAACCTATTGCAAGAGGTGCTTGAAAAGACGAAACAACCGAACTCGATCCACCACCAGAACCGCCGGGAATTCTTTCCAGGTCCCAAGGGTTTTTGCTTGGACCGTACGCTGAGAATTCAGTTGACGAACCCATTGCGAATTCATCCAAGTTGGTTTTGCCCAAAATCGGCATGCCTGCTGCACGCAATCGAGTTACTACCGTCGCGTCATACTGCGGAATCCAGCCCTCGAGAATTTTTGAACCCGAAGTCGTTGGAGCATCGGTAGTGGTTAAGTTGTCTTTAACAGCAATTGGCAATCCGGCGAGCGCGTGAAGTTTTTCTCCTGCTGCGCGGCGCTTATCAATTTCAGCGGCTGTCTTAAGTGCAGCATCGGTGCCAACGTGAAGGTAGCTATGCACGGCCGCTTCTACCTGCTCGGTTCGAGCCAGGTGCGCCTTGGTTACTTCGACCGAAGAAACTTCCCCGGCTTGCAAAAGTGCGGCAAGCTCAGATGCATTCTTTCGAATAAGTTCGCTCACGATTACTCCTCATCCAAAATTGCATGAACGCGGAATCTGCCGTCTGCGCTATCAGGGGCGGCCGAGAGCGCTTGAGCTTGAGTCAACGAAGGCTCAATGACATCTTCGCGAAAGACGTTTGCCATTGGAATGGGATGGCTGGTTGCTGGCACATCTCCAGCTACGGCAGCCTTAATCGTGGCCATCGAATCGACGACTAGCGACAATTGCTCGGTAAATTTGGCAACTTCTTGATCGGTGACATCGATTCGGGCCAGGCTGGCAAGGTGCCTAACTAGCTCGGGCGTAATTTCAGACATAATTCCACTCGTTGGGAAAAGGGATTGAATGCCAGTCTAACAAAGGCCGAATGTGAGCCTGCCCGAACATCGGCCCAAGTAGTGGCTACATGCCCTATTTATTGGCTAGGAATTGTCGGTAAACTCGAATCTGCTGTCAAGCAACCCCATCAGACCAGAAGGTTTCAACTTTGGAAAACGAACAGTTCACTATTGCTTTTCGAGGCTACGAAAAGGATGAAGTTGATCGCGTCCTAGCTGAGCTTCGTGCCGAACTAGAACACGTACGCGAATACAACTACAGCGCCTCTGGCGAAGTTGAAGGCCTGAAGGCCGAACTCGAAGCCGCCAAATCCAAACTGCGTTCTAGCGGTGGTGCTGGCTATGCCGAACTAGGTGCCCAATTCGAACAGACCCTGCGTCTTGCCGAAGAGCAGGCTAAGAAACTTGTTGCCGATGCTGGCCAGGATGCAATCCGCATTCGCGAAACTGCCAAGGCCGAAAGCGAGCAGTTGACTCGCAAGGCAGAGGCGAAGGCTGAGCGTGTAATCGCCGAAGCTGAAGCAAAACTTAATGAAGCACGCATCGACGCAGAGCGTTTGGCTGCAGAGATCATGAGCACAGCAAAGATTCGCGAATCAGAAGCTGCCGAAAAGACTGGAACCGCATCCCGCGAAGCTGCTGCAATCCGCTCCGAAGGCGAACGTTACGCTGCTGAACTTCGTGCACAGGTGCACCGCGAGACCGAAGAAGCTCGCGCACTTGCAACCGAACTAGCGCAAAAGACTGCTCAGGCTCGTGTGGAACTAGAAGCAGAAATCAAAGCCAAGCGCGATGAATCTGAACAAGAGGCACTTCGCCTTTACCAGAATGCGGTAATTCAAGCCCAGCAGGTTACCGATGAAGCAAACGCAACACTTTCCGAGGCTTCGCAACGTGCGCAACAGTTGACGAGTGAAGCTGAGCGAATTTCTCGAGATGCGCATGACTCTTCATCGCAACTTCTTGAAGATGCAAACCGCACTGCAACCAACTTGATTAACACTTCTCGTCGTCGTGCGGAATCGCTAACCCGCAAGGCAGAGGGATACACCAACAACGCAATCAAGGATGCCGAAGATCGATTAAACCGCATGAAGTATGAGCGTGAAGACATCGAAGACTTCCTAGGTACCCTACGAAACCTTATGACCACCGAGTCAATGGTGGCAGCCGACGAAACAGTGGCTACTGAACAGGATTAATTTTCACAGTTGAAAACCCCCGGGAATCTCGGGGGTTTTTTATTTTCCGATTCGACGCATGAATTCGGCTTCATCAATAACTTCGATGCCGAGTTCTTCAGCCTTGGCAAGTTTCGATCCGGCATTTTCTCCGGCAACCACAAATGCAGTCTTTTTTGATACCGATGATGCCGCTTTCCCGCCATTCGTAATAATTGCTTCTTCGATTTCTTCGCGAGTGAAATTCTTTAGCGAACCCGTAGCCACAATGCTCAATCCTGCAAATATTCCTTCACCACTAGTGGCCGCTTCGCCCACTAAGACCACACCGGCTTTCTGCCAACTGGAAATTATCTTGCGGTGCCAGTCAATCGCGATCCATTCTTTGATTGATGCGGCAAGTGTTGGGCCAACGCCGTCAACTTCCGAAAGCTGAGCCTCTGAGGCGGCAAATATGTTCTCTAGAGACCCGAAGTGTGAAGTAAGTGAGCGTGCTGCAACCGGACCAACGTGACGAATTGAAAGTGCGACCAGAAGTCGCCAAAGCGGTTTGGTTTTCGCCTCTTCAAGATTGCGCAGAAGTTTCAATGCAACTTCGGCTGGGCTGCCATCTTTCTTTTTAAAGAATTCGACAATTTTTGGATTGCCTTCGCTATCGAGCTTGGCAAGTCCGGTGTCGGGGTCTAGAACTTCAGATTTAATCGGCAAAAGGTCTTCGAGTCGCAAATTAAATAAATCTGCTTCCGAGCTAATTGGTGCTTTCGCCGGTTCAATCGGTTGGGTCAGCGCGCTTGCAGCAACGTAGCCGAGGGCTTCGATATCCAAAACTCCACGTGAGCCGATGTAAGCAATTCTTTCGCGAAGTTGGGCTGGACATTTTTCTGAATTCTGACAGCGTAGATCAACGTCACCCTCGCTCGATGGAGCAAGTTTTGATCCACAATCGGGACAAACGCTTGGCATCTTCCACTCGCGCTCTTTACCGGTGCGCAATTCAATTACCGGACCAAGAATCTCGGGAATTACGTCTCCGGCCTTGCGAAGCACGATTGTGTCGCCGATTAAGATTCCCTTTGCGCGCACGACATCCTGATTATGAAGCGTTGCAAATTCCACTTCCGAACCGGCAACTTTAACCGGAGCCACGATTGCATATGGCGTGGCTCTGCCTGTGCGGCCAATCGAAACTCGAATGTCGAGCAGTTTGGTATTCACTTGTTCTGGCGGGTATTTGTAGGCAATCGCCCAGCGCGGTGCGCGCGATGTAAAGCCAAGTTCCCGCTGTCTGCTCAGCTGATCAACTTTTACAACTGCTCCGTCAATCTCGTGTGGCAGAGAGTGACGCTTGCCCTCAAATTCTTCGATGAATTTCTGAACCTCGGCAATAGTTTTTACCACTCGATAATTTTTTGAAGTCGGCAGGCCCCACTGGGCGAGAAGTTCATAAAGATCTGACTGATTTTTCACCGGCGCTTCTGGCCAGGCACCGATTCCATGAACCAACATTTGAAGTGGCCGGCTGGCGGTTACCGATGAATCCTTTTGACGCAAAGATCCTGAAGCAGAATTTCTTGGATTTGCGAATGGCGCCTTGCCCTCGGCAACGAGTCCTTCGTTTAGCTTTGCGAAATCGGCGAGTCCAAAAAATATCTCTCCCCTGATTTCCACCTGCTTCGGATGCCCGGAACCGGCAAGCTCTTTGGGGATTGATTTAATAGTCAAAACATTTGCCGTTACATCTTCGCCAACCACGCCATCGCCTCGAGTCGCCGCCGAAACCAACTTTCCATCCAGGTAACGCAAATTGATGGCAAGTCCATCAATTTTTAATTCGCATAGATAAGGACCATCGCCGACACGATCAGACCAGGTTTGCAACTCTTCGGCCGAAAATACATTGTCGAGACTCATCATGCGTTCTAGATGTTCGACCGGGGAGAAAGTCTGACTGGCTGCCCCACCAACCGTTTGGGTAGGGCTATCGCCAGTAATCAATTCGGGGTGTTCTGCTTCGAGCGCCTCTAACTCATGCAGCAATGCGTCGTAATCGGAATCGCTGATTAAAACTGTGTTGCCCTCGTAATAAGCACGTCGATGTTTATTTAGTTCATCGACTAATTCTTCGACCCGCTTCGCAGCAACCGAAAGTTTGGTCATTCAGCACCCACAGCAACTGCACTAACGGTGTGATCGATAGTCATTTGACCAAGCACTCGCGTGCCTTTATATATAACTGCCGTTTGACCGGGCGCAACGCCCATCAGTGGCTCGTTCAACCGAATTTGCATTTCACCGTCTGCTACTCGAAATTCAGCGGCGAGTTGTTCCCCGTGTGCGCGAACCTGAACTTGAATTTCGCTCCACTCGGAAGTTTGAGAAGGTTCGATTCCGCACCAACTAAATCGCCCG
>JBJTNR010000117.1:0-2755 GCA_046074145.1 Rhodoluna sp. | reverse complement strand
AAGAAATCGTGGAACGAAGTGAATCGCCCCTTCTGTTCGCGGGCGGTCTTGATGCCTTCGACAACGTTGAAACCAACGTTTCTCACGGCACCAAGACCGAATCGAATGTCTTGACCGACGGCGGCAAATTCAACGTTAGATTCGTTGACATCTGGCGGTAAAACTTTGATTCCGATTCGTCGACATTCACTCAGATAAATTCCCAACTTGTCTTTCGAGTCGCCTACCGAAGTAAGCAGAGCAGCCATGAATTCTGCGGTGAAATTGGCTTTCAGGTAAGCCGTCCAATACGAGAGCACTCCGTAGGCGGCACTGTGCGCTCGGTTAAACGCGTAGTCGGCGAACGGAAGCAAAGTATCCCAGAGCGCCTTCACGGCTGAATCGGAATATTTATTTGCTTTCATGCCGTCTGAGAATTCTTGATATTGGCGATCAAGTTCTTTCTTATCTTTTTTACCCATTGCACGACGAAGCAAATCGGCTTTACCCAGTGAGAAGCCGGCCGCTTTCTGAGCCGCCGCCATCACCTGTTCCTGGTAAACAATTAGTCCGTAGGTAGGGTCGAGGATTTCTGCGAGCGGACCCGATAATTCTTCGTGCACCGAATCAACCTGCTGCTGGCCGTTTTTTCTGAGCGCGTAGTTGGTATGAGAATTCATACCCATCGGGCCAGGGCGATACAAAGCAATTACGGCGGAGATGTGTTCAAAAAGAGTTGGTTTCAAAATTCGAAGCAAGCTTCGCATCTGACCGCCATCTAGCTGGAAAACACCCAAGGTGTCGCCTCGTGAGAGTAATTCAAAAGTCGGCTGATCTGCATCTAGATCAAGTTCTTCGAGAACAACAGTTTCGCCGCGGTTAGCTTTTATATTCGCGAGGGTGTCGTCAAGCACAGTGAGGTTTCGCAGACCCAAGAAATCCATTTTCAACAAACCGAGTTTTTCACAAGGCGGTTGATCAAATTGAGTGATGATCGCGCCATCATCTTCGCGCTTCATTATCGGAATGATGTCGATCAACGGGTCGGCAGACATGATTACACCGGCGGCGTGCACTCCCCATTGACGTTTAAGCGATTCCAAACCTTGTGCCAGTTTGAAAACTTCGGCCGAATCGGCGTCGCCCTCAATTAGCTCTCTGAAATCGCTAGCTTCTTTATAACGATCTGACTTTTTGTCGATGATGTCATTTAGCGCAACATCGCGCCCTAGTACCATCGGTGGCATTGCTTTAGTTAGTTTTTCTCCAACCGCATATGGCATCGCCAAAACTCGACCAGCATCTTTGAGTGCCTGCTTGGCTTTGATGGTTCCAAAGGTGACAATCTGTGCTACTCGGTCGTCACCGTATTTCTCAGAAACATATCGAATAACTTCACCGCGACGACGATCGTCGAAGTCAACATCGATGTCGGGCATGGATACACGCTCCGGATTCAAGAATCGTTCGAAAATTAATCCGTGCTTGACAGGGTCGAGTTCTGTGATGCCCAGCGCGTAAGCGACGATCGAACCAGCAGCGGAACCACGACCTGGTCCAACGCGAATTCCTTGAGCGCGAGCCCAAGCAATGAAGTCAGCCACAACGAGGAAATAACCCTCGTATCCCATCTGCTTGATTACTTCGACTTCATATGAAACCTGCTTCGCCTGCTCAAGCGGAATTTCATTTCGATAGCGACGGTCCATTCCGCGTTTAACTTCTTCTTCAAACCAGGAACTTTCCGAATGGCCTTCGGGAACCGGGAATCGAGGCATCAGTTTGCGTTCGATAAATTCCACATTGCAGCGCTCGGCAATCAAAAGCGTGTTGTCGCAGGCTTCGGGGTGATCCGGAAAAAGTGCGCGCATTTGTTCCGGAGTTTTTAGATAAAACTCTTGCGAATCGAATCTGAATCGATTCGGATCAACCAAGGTTGATCCAGATTGAACGCATAACAATGCCTCGTGTGCGGCTGCATCTGCGGAGTGGGTGTAGTGCAGGTCGTTAGTTGCTAAAAGTGGAATGTTTAATTCTTTGGCTAAGCGCAAAAGATCTTGCATTGGTCGGCGCTCGATTTCGAGGCCGTGATCCATAATTTCCGCGAAAAAGTTTTCCTTGCCAAAAATATCCTGGAATTCGCCGGCTGCCTTTTTAGCTTCTTCGTACTGGCCTAAGCGCAATCTGGTTTGAATCTCACCCGAGGCGCAACCCGTGGTTGCGATTACACCTTTGCCATATTTTTCGAGTAATTCTCGATCCATTCTCGGTTTGAAATAGAAACCTTCGAGCCAGGCCTTCGATGACATTCGGAACATGTTGTACATGCCGTCAGTGTTTTCGGCGAACATGGTCATGTGCGTATATGCGCCACCACCAGATACGTCATCTTCGCCGCCACTTCCCCATCGAACGCGGGTTTTATCTTGACGAGCAGTGCCGGGACTTAAATACGCTTCGATGCCAATAATCGGTTTAATGCCGGCTGCCTTGGCGGTTTTATAAAAATCAAACGCACCGTGATTGTTTCCGTGATCGGTAATGCCGATTGCCGGAGAGCCCTGAGCCACTACGGCATCGATAAGTGGTGAAATGCGGGCTGCTCCGTCGAGCATTGAATACTCGGTGTGCACATGCAGGTGGACAAATGAATCTTTGTTGGACACGGCTAATTACCTCCTGCTGCTGTGGGACCGAACCTAAATTTCAGATTGGGCTTAAACAACAGACTAGCCCAGCAAAACCTCCAGCGCGTGCACCAACTCACTCGGGTAGT
>JBJTNR010000116.1:0-7056 GCA_046074145.1 Rhodoluna sp. | reverse complement strand
TTGCAAATTGGCTACATGAAAATGCACGACCCTCTGGCAAAACGTGCGGCAAAAGAGATTGCCGAGCTAAAAGATATTCGTCTGGTGCGCGTAACCGTTTCGCACCCAGAAGATGCACCACAGATCGAACATCTACACATGAAACCACCGGTTAAAGACGCCGATTTGAGAGAGATTCAACGTGCGGTCGAATACGAGGAAAAGCAAACCGAGATTGCTATTCCTGGTGCGTCCGCTGAATTCGGCGCCTATTTTAGAAACGTGATTCACGGTTCGTTGATTCACGAAACCAGCATGCTTCGCGGTTTGGGTTTTGATTTGCCAACCCAATGGTCAGCCGAAATATTTCCAAAGCTCGCCGGTTCGACACCTTCGTCGTTGTTGGCGGTTGGCACAAAAGGAGACGTGCGTTTCATTTTGAGTTGGAACTGGTTGCCGGAGTATCCGGAGTATGAAGAGGAACTCAAAGTGCTCGCTTCGAACGGTCGCGTTGAGTATCAGCTCGCAAAACCTTATGTGCTCGAAGAGCGCAGTCGCTTAACCGTGCAACGTCACGTCGGGCAAGAGCGACAAGACACAACCTATACCGAGATCAACGAAACCGGTTTCTTGCGTCAGTTGTTAGCCTTCAAAGATTCTGTGGTTTCCGGTGCTCCAGTGATTTCAAACTTGGATGGCGTGCGTAAAGATTTGGAAGTTTTAACTGCCATTAGCAAAGCGGTGCTTGCTAATGGATAGTCAATAGGTTCCCCGGACCCCCAATAACCCGGGAGAGAGACTGACCCACTGCTTCGGCGGTGGGTCAGTTTACGTTTAGAACTTGTTCGCGGGTTCCATATGAAATTTGAGCACCTGCTGATTTCGCTGCATAGCCCGCTGCCTTCACTGCAAACTTTGCAGCGTCAACCATCGATGCACCGGCTGCAAGTTCAACACAGAGTGATCCGGTGAATGCGTCGCCGCAACCGGTGGTATCGACCGCGGTTACTTTGATTGCATCGACCTTTATTGGTTCAGCGGAGTTCACGCAATCCAGAATCATTGCGCCCTCTTCACCAAGCGTGACCACAACATCGCGACTGCCAACTTTTTTGAAACCAGCGATGGTTGCCGGCCAATCAGCGCGTGGGTCAGCAACCCCCGTGATGTCAGCGGCTTCGTGTTGGTTAACCACCAGCACGTTGGTAAGTGGCAGCAGTGCAATTGCCGCTGGGTTGTATGGTGAAAGATTTAGAACACTGGTCGCGCCAATTTCTTGCGCGGTTTCGAGTGCTGACTTGATTGCCGGTAACGCGAGTTCGCCACAAATGCTAACTACCGAAAGGTTGCCATCCTTTAGTAAATTCTCACTCGCAATCTCGGGAGTGATTAGCGCGTTTGCTCCCGGTGAAATGACAATCATGTTGTCGCCGTGACTATCCACGGCAATTACTGCCGTTCCGGTTGCGGTGTCGCCGCTAACTTCAATCAGAGTTGTGTCTACCCCGGATTTTTGTGCAGCAGCAACTAGTTGCTCACCATAAGCGTCATTACCGCGCATTGAAATCAATACGACATTGCCACCAACTAGTGCCGCGGCCACAGCTTGATTTGCACCTTTGCCACCAGCGGATTGCAAGATTGATGAGCCCAAAACTGACTCGCCTTTTTTCGGAAGGTCTTTTGTCGAGACGGCTAAATCCATGTTCATCGCGCCAACAACAGCAATTTTGCCCTTGCTCATGAACTCTGCTTATGCCTTAGACAATTTGCGAGATTGAGCTCTATTTCGAATTGTGCCCAGCAAGAGTGTGATCACTCCGAACGACGTGAAACCTGCGAATCCCAAGAGATGCTGGGTGGCAGCTTGTTCACATGTAATGAATTCTTGAGGGGCACTTCCGGCGCAAACAGCCGGGTCGATGTAGCCAATAATCGAAGCCAAACCCAAGACTATTGAGATGGTAGCCAGCATTGCCAACGTATTGTTCTTCATGCGCAGTATTTTATACGGTTCCTGAATCCAAACCTTCAAGCACTTTTTTTGCTCGTTGTTTGAGTTCTGAAAGATCACTCAGGCGTTTCAAGCCATTTACCTGTTGGCTCATTCGATGATTCTTGATGAATTCAGACTTGTGGCGGTCGAGAAAATCCCAGTACAGAGTGGTGAACGGACAGGCATCTTCGCCAACTCTTTTCTTTGGGTCGTAAACGCAGTCTTTACAGTGCTGGGTCATGCGATTCAGATACGCGCCGCCGGCTGCGTAGGGTTTGGTCATCAACTTGCCACCATCAGCGTGCACCGCCATACCAATCACGTTCGGAACCATAACCCAATCAGATGCGTCAATGAATTTCTCTCTCATCCAATCTAAAAATTCTTGTGGATTTACTCCGGTAACCAGCGCCAGATTACTGAGCACCATCAATCTTGGAATGTGATGTGTCCACGCTCTTGTTTCAATATCTGCAACTACCGACTTCACACAGTTCATGTGAGTTTTGCTTGAGTCGTTATAAAGTGGCAGCAATTTGCGATTGGCTTTTAAGCCATTTAGTTTCTTATAGTCTTCTCCGAGAAACCAATACATGCCATTTATGTATTCACGCCAACCAATTATTTGACGCACAAACGCTTCGACCGAGGCTATTGGTGCTTTGCCATTTTCATATGCCTGAAGCGCGGCAGCAACTACTTCGCTCGCATGAAGCAAGCCATTGTTCAAGTAGGGGCTGAGCAGCGAGTGATGAAGTGCCCAATTGTCTTTTGCAATTGCATCTTCGTATGGTCCGAACTCGGCAAGATGAAATTTGATGAAGTTTATTAGCTGAGCGAGCGCTCCGGCTCTGGTCGTCGCCCAAGTGTTCGTTGCTTCATGCGAAAACTGATTGGCAACTTCAAGATCTAGCTGGTCTCGTTTGTGCTCTAGGTATGGCGGCCAGTTGTAATTCTTAGGCGGTGGCAAGCGATTTTCGCTGTCATAATTCCAAACTCCGCCTTCCGGTTCGCCATCTGAAACCAAAATTCCAAGTCTTTTTCTTTGCGCTCGATAGAAATTTTCCATCACAAAAGATTTTTGTTTTTCGGCCCATGTTTCAAAATCTGACCTAGATGTTAGAAAGAAATCATTTTCGACAAATTTTGCACCAAAATCTTGAAGTTGTTTCAGCTGCAAATGCGATGAAGGTTCTGCACAAAATATTTCAAGGTTTTCAAATTCCTTTTGTGCAGATTTCAAACCCTCAATTGTGGTTTTTGCTTTTATGTACCTGACGGTGAACCCGTTGTCTTCTAGTTCAATTGCGAAATGCCTAGCCGACGAAGTTATAAAAAATAAGCGCTCTTTGTGCCAATCTCGCCCGGCAAGCATCCTGGAACTTTCAACCAAGACAACGACGTCTTTATCGGGATTGGCATTTTTCAGAACACCGTATTTCCTATTTAGGTGATCATGAGCGATATAGAGAATTCGCTCAAAATTTCTCTCTGACATCAGCCTTTGCATTTCTTAGAGCAATACTTAACGTTTTCCCAGTCTTGGGCCCACTTTTTTCGCCACTCAAACGCTAGCCCACACCGAGCGCAGATTTTAGGTTCAAACCCGTTTTTAATTTTGGCTACCGGAGTCATGATGAGGTTAAGTGTTTTGCAAAAAAGCTTTCGATACGGTTCCAAGCATCTACCGCATCTTCAGGATTCGGTTTTGCTCCAGTGATGCGCAACAGTGTTCCAAAAACTGGTCCGCCGCCTTGCTTCGGATTCATAAATGCATGACCCGAATTTTCGTAAAGCTTGATGTCGTGTTCCACACCGAGTTCCGTCAAAGTTGAATCAAGTTTTGTTTTTGCATCTTTGAGCTGCGAATCTTTGGCCCCGTAGTTTCCAAGAATCGGGCAAGCACCCTCGAGGGCTTCGTGCATGTTTTTAGGCAGCATTCCATAGTTGGCGTTTGCTGCGTCGTAGCCTTGGTTTGCGAGCAAGAGCGCAAAACCGCCGCCCATGCAAAAACCAATTACACCGATCTTGTCAGTAACGTCAGAGCGTTTTTTGACGAATGTTTTTGCGGCTTCCACATCTTCAAACGCTTGACCGGATCCACTTGCAAGTGCCTTGAAGGTTGCGGTTAGGCATTTGCGCATTCCGCCTCGGCTATAAAGATCTGGCATCACTACTACATAGCCCGCCTGAGCCAAGCGAGTCATTTGCGCTCGCATGTTTTCATCTATTCCAAATACTTCATGCACCATAACTACTGCCGGCCATGGGCCAGAGCCTTCGGGAACAGCAATAGTTCCTTTTAGTTGCGGCGTAATCTGAACTTCAGTCAGGCTTGCATTCGACATATGCTGACCCTAGCAAGGCCCTAGGGAATTAAATTGAAAAACCCCGCGAGACGTGAGATCCTGCGGGGTTTAGTGCGCTCGGAGGGACTCGAACCCCCAACCTTCTGATCCGTAGTCAGATGCTCTATCCGTTGAGCCACGAGCGCTTGGTGCCAGTAGTACTGGACAACTTTTCTATTCTATTGACCCTATTCGATGCTGTAAACCTCGAGCTGAGCTTTGTGGGAATAACTCAATTTGAGGATAGGTTTGTAAATGAGTAAGCCACAAACGCACCGGCGTTTGGCCAATTTTATTGGGGCTTGAAAAGACTGAATAAAAAGTTCAGCCACCTTCATGACTTACAAAGATGTATGAATCAATGAAAGGGTTACAAATGGATATTGGCCAGCATTCAGCTGTCTATAACATGCTCTCTTTGGGAATTGCGAGCATGCTCTTCACGACGGTGTTTCTTTTCATCGCTCGTGAACGTGTAGCCCCGCGCTACCGCATGGCAGTTATGGTCTCCGGCACGGTGACCGCTATTGCTGCGTACCACTATTTCCGTATGTTCGACTCTTTCAACCACGCATTCGCGGGGATGGAAGGGAACAACCCTGACGCGTACAACGTCGGCTACCGATACGTTGACTGGCTCCTCACGGTGCCACTTCTTCTTGTCGAAATTGTCGCCGTCCTCGGCCTGGCCCGTGCGATTCAAACATCGATGTTGAATCGACTCGTTCCGGCCGCTGCGGCAATGATTCTGCTCGGCTACCCCGGTGACGCGAAACTGGATATCTTCGGTTGGGCACCCAGCATCTGGGGCGCACTGTCGACGATTCCGTTCCTGTACATCCTGTACGTGCTCTTCATTGAGCTCGGCAAGAGCCTGTCGCGTCAGTCGGCAGAAGTACAGAAGAAGATCAAGATCCTGCGACTGTTGCTCCTCGCAACGTGGGGTGTTTACCCGATCACGTTCATCCTGGCGATGAACAGCACCGGGTTCGACGCCTCTCAGGTCGTCGCTCGTGAGGTCGGCTACTCCATCGCCGACATCCTTGCGAAGTGTCTCTTTGGTCTCATCATCTTCTCGATCGCACGCATCAAGTCGGCAGAGGATGACAAGGAATTCGCAAAGACTGAATTCCGCGACTAATCGCACAACGGATGGGGGCGGGCCTTCGGGTTCGCCCCTTTTCGTTTCGCGGTTAGGCTCGAAATCTCATGACACACATCGAACTTCCGCTCACCGCCCCCGACACATCGTTCATGTCAACGGGGGATTGCGCCGTTCGGCGCACCGTGCACCCCAGCGGCTTGCGGGTTTTGACAGAGCGCGTACCCGGATCACGGACGGTGACGGTCGGTTTTTGGATCGGTGCAGGGTCGCGCGACGAAGACGCGGGACACCACGGGTCGACACACTTCCTCGAACACTTGTTGTTCAAGGGAACTACGTCCCGGTCCGCGTTTGAGATTTCGGAAACATTTGACGCGATGGGTGCTTTTCACAACGCGCTGACGGCGAAGGAAAACACCTGTTACCTGGCGCGGGTTCGAGCCGCTGATCTGCCGGTTGCGATTGCGGTTCTGGGTGACCAGGTATCCAATTCACTGCTTCGCGCCGAGGACTTTGACATGGAACGAACCGTCATTCTTGAGGAACTCGCGATGGCCGCGGATGACCCCGATGATGTCTGTGGCGAACAGTTTTTCGCGGCGATGTTCGGTGATTCGCCTCTTGCGCGTCCAATCGGCGGAACTGTTGCCGACATCGAAAACGCCGATCGTTCGTCGGTCGTTGAGCATTACCGCGACCGTTACCAGCCCCGCGACCTGATTGTCACGGCGGCCGGGGACGTCGATCACGACGACCTCATGCGATTGGTCGTGGAATCGCTCGTTGGGTGGGACATGTCGGATGGTGCCCCTGAACCGCGCCGGACCCAAACCGAGGCGGCGATTTCGGGACGAACTCCGGTGGCTGTCGTCGAGCGGGATCTCGAACAGGTCGCCGTCATTCTGGGCGTTCCCGGTGTCATCGCCAACGATGATCGTCGCACCGACCTCGGCGTGCTCACCGCGATTCTTGGTGGTGGCTCATCATCCCGACTGTTCCAGGAGATTCGTGAAAAGCGTGGTTTGGCGTATTCAGTCGACGCGTTCCCCGTGACCTATTCGGATGCTGGCGCACTCGGAATCGGGGCCGGCTGCTCACCGAAGGTGCTGCCCGAAGTTCTCGGCTTAATGCGCGAGGGGCTGGCCGGCATGACTACCATCACCGAGCACGAACTGAACCGCGCCCGCGGCCAAATTCTCGGCTCAGCAACTCTTGCTTTGGAATCGATGGATGCACGCATGAATCGGCTTGCTCGCGCGGAATTCCTCGGCGAATACCGTGACCTCGACGAAACCGAGCGCCTACTGTCGATCGTCACCGTCGATTCGGTCGGCGCGCTCGCTGCCGAACTTTCCGCTGGACCGCCGGTGGTTGCCGCCGTCGGTGCCATCGCCGCCGACTCCCTCGTCTAACCTCCTGCTCCCCGCATTGTCACCTGTCTCTCATAGTCCACGTCTGGTTTTTGCAGACATTTTTCGCGGGTTTTCGAGTTGTTGCAGACGATTCGTGTAATCCGAACCGGAAGGCGTTGCCTTCTGCAAATTGTCTGCAAGAAGGGTTGAAATTTACGTATTTGTCGTCAATATCGGGCGCTTGAGTAGCCGCCGCAATAAATCATGAAGAGCATC
>JBJTNR010000115.1:0-3475 GCA_046074145.1 Rhodoluna sp. | reverse complement strand
CAAGCAGACACCTTCAAGGAGTTTGCGGAGCTTGTTGACATCTTTAAGTATTCTGGACGGTTTCAAGGACTTCTATAACCCAGCACGTTTTGCACAGTTCTTGCAGTCAAAGACTCAGTAGCGACTTAGCCCTGCGGTAGTTTGCAGGCCGGAGTTCCACCCGGTAGTTTGTGGCGAAATTTGGCTACCAATGCGTAGCCTGCTGCGCTAAGTAAATTTATTGGCGGGCAAATAATGAGCCAGCCGATCGTTTTGTAAATTGGGTTGCTTTGCAGTCTCAGTAACTTCGCAAAGCATTTGTGCCCCGCGAATATTTTGCCATCGGTTACAAGCTGAACTTTTCTACTGGCTTCATCAGCGGTGAGACCCAAACTGGCAAGTTCGGAAAACTGCCACGGGATAGCGGTTAGGGGAGTGCTCGATTTGCGGACCGAAAAGTTTGCCGCCGAAGTGCAAAAACTGCAATCGCCATCGAAAACCAAAATGGCTTTTGGGGCAATTGGACCAGACATGGTTTTAGTTTAGAAAATCCTGGCCCATTCGAAACGATAAGATAGACAACTGGAAAGCGGGAAAATGCTTTTCTAGGTAGCCCTAAGGCTATCGGCCGACCTGGCGCAATTGGTAGCGCATCGCACTTGTAATGCGAGGGTTAGGGGTTCGAGTCCCCTGGTCGGCTCCATTTAATTTAATTGCCCAGGGGACTACATAAAGGCCTGTCGGCCTTTATGCTGGTCGGCTCCGGCTGATTCCCGCGATGTTTTTGACCATCGATGGAAAAACCAATCCGTGCATTGGGTATACCAACCACCAATAAACATGACCAAACAACCCCCTGGGTGCGTAGGTTGCAGTTTGAGTAACTATTACTTCTGATCGTTCAGTTGAGTTTTCGAGTTTGAATTCGAGCCAAGCCAGACCGGGCATTTTCATTTCCGCCCGAAGGCGGAGTAATTTATTTGGAATCAAGTCTTCGACTCGCCAAAAATCAACCGCATCGCCAACCATCAAATGGTTCGGATCGCGTCTGCCACGTCTCAGTCCAACGCCGCCAAAAAGTTTGTCAATAAATCCGCGTAATTGCCACGCCCAGGTTGCGGTTGAATAACCGCTGTCGCCACCTATCGATTCGATTTTTGCCCAGGTTTCTTCTAGTGAAAGCTTGCTAGTCATTACTCTGACATCTTTATAGAGCGAACCACCAGCCCAATCTGGGTCAGTAGGAAGCGGATCGCTCGGTGAACCTGGCAGCGAAGCATTCGACCAACTAGTTTCGACTTGCGCATCTTTAATTTTTGCCAGTGCCAATTTGACCGCTCGATCAAATTCGGTAAGCCCACTTTTGGCAGGCGGAATTAATTCATTGATATTAGAAGGCGCTGCTACCACCTCATGCTTCAAGCTCTCGACAAGTCTTTTAGCCAAAGTGAATGGAACTGGAGTAACCAACCCAACCCAACCGCTGGAAAGTCTTGGGGTCAGAACCGGCACGGTAAAGATAATTCTTTTTCTAAGACCCGCCGCATTGGCATAGCGTTTCATCATTTCCAAATAAGAAAAAACTTCTGGCCCGCCGATATCAAAGGTGCCACTAACGTCTTTTGAAATTCCTGCCGCTCCAACTAGATATCGCAGAACATCTCTAACTGCTATCGGCTGAATCCTGTTTTTGACCCATTTCGGAGTGGTCATAATCGGAAGTCTTTCGGTTAGATATCGAAGCATTTCGAATGAAGCCGATCCCGAACCGATAACGACACCTGCCCTGAGCTCGATCACCGACAAACCGGACGCCCTGAGAATTTCACCGCTCGAGATTCGTGCACTCATGTGCGGTGAAAGATCTTTCGAATCGGAAACAATCCCGCCAAGATAAACAATTCGAGAAACGTGAGTCAAAGTAGCTTGCCTGGCAAATTTTTCTGCCAACTCCAACTCTGACTTTTCAAAATCACCTTTGACCATCAAGGAATGGATTAAATAGTAAGCAACGTCAACGCCTTGTAGTGCCCTAGACAAAACTTCTTCGGAGTTTGCATCTCCGTCAATCACTTCTACCGACTCATACCAACTGTGCTGTTTGAGGCGGTTTTCATTTCTAACCAGAACTCTTACTCGATAGCCCATTTCGAGCAATTGCGGAATAAGGCGCCCGCCGATGTAGCCAGTTGCTCCCGTTACGAGGCAAAGTGCTGGTAAGCCATCTGGCCTAGTGAATTTAGATAGGCCGTCCAGAATTTCCGAATTAGACATGGACTTTTAGGTTTCTTGGAAAGTAATGCTCACGCTGTTTATGCAATAGCGATCACCGGTCGGAGTTTGCGGAGCATCTTCGAAAACGTGACCTAAGTGCGAACCGCAGTTTGCGCAGCGCACCTCGACGCGAACCATTCCGTGGCTGCGATCTTCGATCAGCTCGACAGCATCGCCGATTTTCGGTTCATAAAAACTTGGCCAACCACAGTGCGATTCGAATTTTGCCTCGCTTCTGAATAATTCCGCGCCACAACCGCGACAAGAAAAAATTCCAACGCGGTGTTCTTCTAAAAGTTCTCCGGTGAAGGCTCGTTCGGTGCCTGCCTCACGCAGGACGTGGTATTCAAAATCGTTAAGTTCTTCTCGCCATTGCTGGTCGGACTTATTTATCGGGTAGTTCACCGGCACTCCTTCGCTCGCCTAATATTAGGAGCATAGAAATTAGTAGTTCTATAGATAAGCAGGAATCATGGCGAAAAAGTTCCCAATCGATGAATTCGATTCGGTGACTGAGGCTGGAGGGCGCCACCGCGTTCGCCGCACTGCCAAAATTCGTATTTTCGAGTGGCTGCGCCTATTCGTGGTCGCTATTGTTATCGCCGGCTTAGGCTACGGCGGCTTAAAACTTATTGAATCCACGTCGGTATTCGATGGCTACTTGCCCAGCTCAAATTCGACACCGAGCCCGACCAGTTCAGCTGGCATAGCGGTAACTGTGCTCGACGGTGGCGGCAAAAATCTTGCCGGTCAAGCCGGTCAACTGCTTGCCGACGCAGGGTTCACAATCACAAAAGCTTCCAAGTTAGTTGATGCCAGCAAGCAACCGGTCGCAATCGACACCACCGTTGTTGTAATCGTGGATGAAATCTTCCGCGACGAAGGCAACACGTTAGCCATGAAGTTGAAGATGGCAACCACTCCAGCGGTAATCGTTTCGCCCGAATTCGAAGGCCCGGTCACGCTGGTTTTGGGCAAAGATTACAAAGTCACCAAAAAATAGCCAGTTATAACCGTTTTATAAACATTGCCCCGAATGGGAATCTAACCGTTTTCGCGCCTGTTTTAGGGCTAGGGTTGGAGATGGTCGTAGCAGTATCCGTAGCTTTAGCTCTTTGCTATGCGACTCAATTCGAGGACGCTCGAGTTGTTCGATTAGCAACAGGAGTACAGCAATGGCACAAGGAACCGTAAAGTGGTTCAACTCTGAAAAGGGTTTTGG
>JBJTNR010000114.1:0-8452 GCA_046074145.1 Rhodoluna sp. | reverse complement strand
CACAAGAACCAGGCTGCAAACCGCAAGTCGGCTCTTGCTAAGAAGGTTTCTTCGCTCTAAAAGCAAAAGTCCTAAAACCCCGCTCGAAAGATCGGGGTTTTTATTTTGCCGGGATAACCCGAGGTTTGCCGGCGTAATAACCAAAGCCAATTTGTGCGGCCAAAAGAATCGTGACCATGGCAAAGCTAACTAACCATGAACCGGTCACGCTTGCGATTAGTCCGAATGCAAAACTTCCGGCTGCGGCAACCAAGTATCCCCAACCCTGCGACATCGCTGACAGTTGAGTTGTCTGAGCGTGGGTCGAAGCTCTCGAACTTATCAGAGAGAGCGAAATTGGGAAGGTTGTAGACATTCCAAAACCAACAAGAATTGTTGCAAGAAATATCAATTGTTTTGCGTTTGTAGCCATACTGAAAGTCAGAAGCGCGTAACCGCTAAATGTCAAAAGGCTGGCTCCGGCTGCCCACCAACTTAGAGATTTGCTATTTGAAAATAAGGTTGAGGCAATTAATCCAACTGGAATTCCCACGCCACTCGAGAAACCTAACCAGACGCCGGCTTCGACGGGAGTAAAACCGATCGCAATTAAACTCGACGGAAGCCATCCGAGTAATGCGTAAAAACTTAGAGATTGCAAACCAAAAAACGCGACTATCGCCCACGCGATTGATGACCGGTTTACCGCTCGACGTTCTTCGCTTGCAGCATTCGCAGGTTGAGCAACATGTGGTTCTTGATTTCTAATCTGCGGCGTCCAAAGCAAAATGGCAAGCAGAGTTGGCAAAATCCAAATTGCCAAAGCTGGGCTCCAGCCCCCAAATAGTTGACTCGTTACAACCGCGATCCCCGAAGCCACGCTTGCGGAAATCGACAGCATTGTCGTATAAATTCCAGTCACCAACGAAACTCGATTAGGAAAGTTTTTTCGAACCACAGTTGGCAATAGCACGTTGGCAATTGCAATTGAGAGGCCGGCGGCAATTGTGCCGATTAATAGGCCCGCGTATCCAAGAAACATGCGAACACTTAAACCAATGGCAAGCAGGCAAAGCACTGCGAAAAGTGCGTGATTCACTCCCATTCGGCTGACGAGCCAAGGACTGGCAAATGCGCCAACTCCAAAACAAAGCACTGGCCCAGAAGCCAAAATACTCACTGCAATTGGAGAAAGATTTAAGTTTTGCGTAATTTCGGGAATCAATGGACCGAGCGATGCAACCGGCGATCGAAGTACGGCTGCCACGATGACGATTGCAATCAGCACTAATGCGGTCGATTTAGTTTTAGGCATGCATCAAACCCTTGCTTGAAACAAGCTGCACTAATTTTTCAAGTGAATAAATTGGATCGCGTTCGGCTCCTTTAGCCGCTGCATCTGCACTGGCGAGAGCCTGAATTGTGTTTGATAAACCGTCTTCGGTCCATCCGGAGATTTCCTTGCGCAGTCGATCGAGCTGCCAAGGAGCCATTCCTAAAATTTGCGCCGAGGCAGATCGATTGCCAAAAAGTTTTGCCAGCTGTCTTATTTTCAACGCAAAGGCTGCGACTAGGGGAACCGGATCGGCGCCGGTTGATAGCGCGTGACGAAGAAGAGATAGCGCCTCGCCTGAACGACCCGCCAAAGCGGCATCGACTACTTTGAAACCGTTGGTCTCAACGCGTCCACCGTAATAGCGATCGACAATTTCTTCGGTGATATTTTCGGCACTGTCCATAAGTAATTGCGAACAAGCCGCCGCCAATTCCGCGATGTCATCGGCGAATGCGTCTAGAAGGGCTCTAATTGCACCCTGTGAAATTTGTCGATTAACCGAGGCAAACTCTGCTTGAACAAAAGCTTGACGCTCGGAGTCTTTTTTAATTTCCGCGCACGAAATCTCTACAGCAGAATGTTCCGACCTGATTGCCTCGACAAGTTTTTTCCCTCGAACGCTTGATCCGTTATGACGCAAAATCACGGTTGTGTCTTCGGTCGGTTGTGCCAAATAGGCAATGCCGTCAATAATCAAATCATCGCTGCATTTCTCGATATTCCGAATTATCAGCAAGCGTGGTTCGGCAAACAGTGATGGACTGGTCAGGTTAAGCAGCGTGCCGGCGATGTAATCGGCAGCATCTAGGTCATGAACTTCTAGCGCGCCATCTTGAGCTTTCATAGTGTCTCGGATTGCTTTAATCGCTCGGCTGGCTAGTAAATCTTCTGGCCCAGAAATAAAAACCACCGGGTGCGGTTCTGCTTTGCGCCAATCCAGTAATTTCGCCGAGCTCACTCACCTAGCCTAGCCAACGCCATTGGCAGAATATTCGAGGTCCCCGTTCGCGTGGTCTAAAGAGATTGAACCGATCAAATCAGTTCGCAATGTCAGTGCACCCGTTCTTTTTAAAATCCCCAGAGTGCGCTCGGTTGGATGCCCATAACTATTGCTCGCTCCTACCGAGACCAAAGCAACCGAAGGCTTCAGTGCTTCGATTAATTCCGGATACTGATCGGCTGAACCGTGATGAGAGACCTTTAACACAATTGGCTTTTGAGTAATTTCTGAAAGCCAGACCGAGGATTCCGACATTCGCATTTGACCACGTTCGCCGACGTCTGCCATCGTCAAAAAATTGAAATCTTTAAACTCAAACCAAACCGCCAAGCTGGCATCGTTCGAATCTTCTGAACCAACAGCCGCCCGAGCTGGATTTAAAACGCGCCACCTAGCGGAACCCAAGGAACCGTTTAGACCAACTTCACCGTAGGTAATTTTGGCGTGAACCTTTTCTAGTTGTTTGAGTGTGCCGGTGGCGCCCCAGCGCTGATCGGCAAAGGGACTCAAAAGTACATTCCCAACTTTTTGCGATTCAAGCACTCCTGCCAAACCGCCAACGTGATCCATATCAAAATGCGAAAGTACTAATAAGTCGATATATTTCACATCGAGATCGTGAAGGCATTTCGCCACAGCTTCTGGCTCTCGCCCGACGTCAACTAGCGCAATCGAATTTTCTGATCGCACCACAATCGCATCGCCCTGCCCAACATCGCAGGCAACAATTTGCCAATTCTTATTTGGCCAGGCAAGTTGCTTTATGACATGCGTACTAAAAAATCCCAGGGTCGCTGCGATTACTATCGCCAAAGTGGCTTTGCCAATATTCTTCAATTGCGCGGAATCGGTTTTTAGCCAGAGCAGAATTGCCACTATCGAGATGATCGAAAGCAAAACCCCCAAAATCCCAGTAGGCCAAGATATCTGGTTTTCAGGAAGGAGTGCGAAATAGTTTGCTATCCCGGCGATAATCCAAGTTCCAAGCGATGCCATGAAGTAGAACATCGAGGCGACACCGGGTAACCACCATGCGAAACAACAAGCCAAAATACCCAAGACGGTTACTGGTGCCACCAAACTTTCGGCAGCAACATTGGCTACCACCGAGTAAGTAGATAAACCCCCTTGAAGTTGCAACAACACCGGCAGACAAATTATTTGCGCTGCCAACGCAATTGAGATGGCGATAGCGAATGGCTTTGGAACATACCGAGAGAGTTTCTCGACGATGGGTTTGCCGAGAATTAAAATTCCGGCGGTGGCGGCAACCGAAAGTGCGAATCCGTAATCAATCGAAAGCCACGGGTCGGCAATTAGCAACACCAGCACTGCCAGCGCAAGTGCATAAAGTGGATCTGGTTTTCTGCCTAAAACCGACGCCAACATGACCGCCCCTGCCATTACTGCGGCTCGAAGCACGCTCGGAGCCGCCCCGACTAGCAGAACATAAAAAATCAAAGCAGCAATTCCGATTACTAAACGCCACCATCGATTAGCCCTGGTGTGTCGAATGATTACAAATACAAAGCCGAGCACGATGATGCAATTTGCTCCAGAAACCGCGGTCAGGTGGGTGAGCGAAACCACTTTCATTTTTCGTTTGAGAGAGTCGCTAATTTGATCGGTATCGCCAATTGACAATCCGGCGACTAGTCCAGTTGCATCCGCTGTGATTCCGCTGGAGTTTTCTTGAAACGCTCTTCTCATATCTTCTAACGGCAAATTTGGTCTGGACTCCAAGATTTTAAGTTCATCGACGCACCTGGCTCTAAACCCCTCTCGAGCCGCAGTTCTTGCCGGTGAAAGTTGCAACAAGCAGGATGCCCGCTGACCCGGAAAAATTTGGACATCTATTTTTTGGATTCGAAGCTCTCCCCTGGCTTCCAAATGGAGACTTTTGCCGTCTACCAATACGCGATTAGTTCTTATGGTTGCCGAAAAGTTATTTGTGAACTTTTTAGGTCGCTCAAGAAATTCAAAATCTGCTGACACCTGTTGATAGTCGGCTATGGCCGCTTGAAGGCCCTGTGGCTTGAAGGCTGAATTTTGAATTGCGAGTGATGCTATTGCGCACGCTAGAGCGGCGACGGGGACCAATGCAAAGCGAAGATAATTCGAAAAGTATTTTTTTCGAATCAAATTGGTGTCCAATTGATTATTAGCACCAGGCTTATCCAAACTACCGCGACGGCAACCCAGTTACTCAAAGTGTTACCTGATTTTTGATTCCGGCAAAAAGCTTGTCGCCGATGCCGCTTATATTTAGCAGGTCTTCTTTTTTCTTGAATCCCCCGTTTGCATTTCGCCAGTCAATAATTCTTGTGGCTAGTGCCGGCCCAACGCCAGGTAGAGATTCGAGTTGCTGTTGATTTGCTCGATTAAGGCTAATCAGAGCGCCTTCGCTGGTGCCACCGCTTGAGAATTGTGGTGCCTCGCCAACCTTGAACACCACAACTTGTTCCCCGTCGCTGATTTCTCGCGCGAGATTAATACTCGATTGATCTGCACTTTCGAGAAATCCTCCGGCAGCAAAAATTGCGTCGACGATTCGACTGCCTGCGTCAAGTTCGTAAATTCCAGGATTAGCTACTTCTCCAACGACGTGCACATAGAAACTCGCCGAATTTATTGCCAACGAAGTTTCGGTCGAAGTTGGGGAATCTGCGGAAGTTTCGATTTGACCGCTCATGCTGGCGTCGGTTTTTTGAGCAAATAGATTTATCAGCAGCACAGTGCCCACGACTATGGCACCAATAAGAAAAAGCAGCCTACGACTTATCGGCTTGGATCCGCTCAGGGCCTCAATGGCACGCTGCTTCAACCAATCCATGTCAATGAAGTTATTGACTGGTGGGCATCAAAATCTTAACCAGTAAAAAATTGTGGATAAGGGTGCGATTATTTGGTAGCCCTATTTGGTTGCAATATTCACTAGCTTCGGCGCCCTGATAATCACATTTGCGATTTCTTTCTCGCCAATGGCTTTTTTGACCAATTCGGAATTCATGGCCATTGCCCGCAACTCTGATTCGGCAATATTTACATCGACCTCGAACTTGTCTCGAAGCTTGCCGTCGACCTGAACCACGGCAATTACCGACGATTCAACTAGCAACGACAAATCCGCTTCTGGAAGTGTGGCAAGCGCAACTCCGGGTTGGTGTCCTAATAACTGCCACATATCTTCAGCGGTGTACGGAGCAAAGAGCGACAGCGCCTTAGCGACGGTCTCTGCTGCTTCACGTACCGCCGGGTCGGCAGCACCGGCCTCGCCATCGATCGCCTTGCGAAGCGCATTGACAAGTTCCATCACCTTTGCGACACCCACATTGAATTTAAAGTTTTCGATTAGCGGACCGAAATCGCGCAAGAATGCGTGCGTTGCCTTGCGCATTTCTTTATTTCCGGTTGACGGGTCGGCTCCCACTGAGCTCTTAACGTCGTTTGCTGTTCTCCAGGCTCGCGCAAGAAACTTCGCAGATCCGGCAGGCGAAACATCTGCCCAGTCAATATCGTCTTCGGGTGGGCCAGCGAACGACATGGTTAGTCGAACAGCATCGACACCGTGCTCATCTAATTGCTCACTGAGCGCAACCAAGTTTCCGCGTGACTTAGACATCGCACTTCCACCCATAAGAACCATTCCCTGATTTAGTAAACGGGTGAAAGGTTCTTCAAAATCAATGAAGTCAAGATCGTGCAGCACCTTTGTAAAGAAACGCGCATACAAGAGGTGCAAGATTGCGTGAGTTACGCCACCGACATATTGGTCAACCGGTGCCCAATCTTTCGCATCCTGTTTCGGGAATGCTTCTGTGGTGGAATTCGGCGACAAGAATCTTAAGAAATACCAGGATGAATCGACAAACGTATCCATGGTGTCGGTGTCACGCTTGGCTGGGCAGCCACACTTTGGGCAAGTCACGTTAACCCAATCGCTGGCGCCACCAAGTGGCGATGTGCCCTTCGGCTTTAGGTCGAGCCCCTCGGCCGATGGCAGTTCGACCGGAAGTTGATCTTGTGGAACAGGAACTTCACCGCACTTTGCGCAGTGAATGATCGGAATCGGTGTTCCCCAGTAACGCTGACGTGAAATCAACCAGTCGCGCAAGCGGAAGTTCTTGGTCTTTTTACCCTTGCCGTTTGATTCGAGAATCGAAATCATTTTGTCAATGGCTTGAGTTTTGTTTAAGCCATTTAGCTCTCCCGAATTAACCATCACTCCATCGCCGACGGTGGCAACACCAGAAACGCTTGGATCTTCTTCGTCGGTTTCAACAACTTTTTTAATGGGCAACCCGAGCGCTTTGGCAAAATCGATATCGCGCTGATCGTGAGCCGGAACCGCCATGATGGCACCGTGACCGTAATCGGCAAGCACATAATCAGAAACCAAAATCGGAATTTGTTCGCCATTAACCGGGTTTATAGCAAAACGATTTAGGTGAACTCCGGTTTTTGGACGATCGGTTGCCAAACGTTCGATGTCGTTAGAAAGTTTGACTTTCTCAAGGTACGCGTCGAATTCCTTTTTAATTTTTTCATCGGAACCCTCAACCAACTCTGCTGCCAGCGCACTGTCGGCGGCAACAACCATAAAAGTTGCACCGTGAAGTGTGTCAGGACGAGTGGTGAAAACGGTAACGGGTTCGCTTCGACCGACGATCTCAAACTGCACATCGGCTCCGTAGGAGCGACCAATCCAGTTGCGCTGCATCGACAAAACCTTTGCCGGCCAATTTCCTTCGAGGTTATTCAGGTCATCGAGTAATCGATCTGCATAATCGGTCACCTTAAAGTACCACTGGGTAAGAGCTTTTTTGGTTACCGGAGTATCACAGCGTTCGCAAAGGCCCTGAACTACTTGCTCATTTGCCAAAACCGTTTGACAGCTTGGGCACCAATTTACATTCGAGTTCTTTCGGTAGGCCAAGCCTTTTTTATAAAACTCTAAAAATAGCCACTGGTTCCAGCGATAATAAATCGGATCCGAGGTGACCAGCACGCGATCCCAGTCAAAAGAACATGCGTAGCGTCGCATCGAAGCGCGCTGCTGCGCAATGTTGTCGTAAGTCCATCCCTTAGGGTCAAGTCCGCGTTTGATCGCAGCGTTTTCGGCAGGAAGACCAAATGAGTCCCAGCCGATCGGGTGCATTACATTGAAACCTTTTTGCACCCAGTAACGAGCGATTACGTCTCCGAGTGCGTAAGCCTCGGCGTGGCCCATGTGCAAATCGCCCGAAGGATACGGAAACATGTCCAGAACATATTTTTTAGGGCGCTTGTCGCCTGGTTTTCCGGAAGCGAAAGGACGCAAGTCATCCCAGACTGGGAGCCATTTGTCTTGGATAGCGAAAACGTCGTAGGCATTTTCGTTAGTTGCGTCGGTCATCCGTCTAAGGTTACCAATTACCCCCAAGGGTTCGGTGCTTTTACAGCCTTGAGCAGTGCTGCTGCCTTGAGTTTGGTCTCTTCAAGTTCGGCAACTGGGTCTGAGTCGCTGGTGATTCCACCGCCAACTCCGATAGTTGCGGTTGATCCTTCAAACACGATGGTTCGAATAGTCATTCCAAAGTCGGCAGCGCCGTTGAACGCCAAGTATCCAATCGCTCCCGAGTACATTCCGCGGTTTCCTTTTTCCAAATCTCGGATGATTTCCATTGCCCGAAGTTTTGGTGCGCCAGTCATCGATCCTCCGGGGAAGCAGGCAAGCAGAGCCGTTGCCGCAGATTCGTTTGGCGCGAGTTTTGCTTCGATGGTGCTTACCAGTTGGTGCACTGTGGCATACGACTCGACGTCAAACAGCTTGGTTACATGCACCGAATCGGACACTGCTACCCTGCCGAAATCGTTTCGCATTAGATCGACAATCATTAAATTCTCGGCACGTTCTTTTTCGTTTTCTAGCAACTCCGCTGCGCTCGCGAGGTCGGTAGCCGAATCACTCGATCGCGGTCTGGTTCCCTTAATTGGTTTTGTGCTCAGCGCGCCGGTGGCGGTGACATTTAAGAACTGCTCCGGCGAACTAGAAACAGCAACGGTTTTGCCGATTTTCAGAAAACTTGAATATGGCGCCGGATTAATTTCACGAAGTTCCAAAAAGGTATTCAACGGATCAAGATCGTGCTCTAGCC